>NZ_NEJZ01000010.1:0-240074 GCF_002113215.1 Pseudomonas sp. B15(2017) | reverse complement strand
CTCGGCCCGGTTGTACGGCGCGACGCCTGCAAGAGCAGGGGTGACAGTGGTGTTTCCGCCGGCGCAGCAGCAGGAACTGCGCGGGTTGTTGGGGAATATCCGGGCGGGACTGGGCGGGGTGTCGGCGGGGAGTCTGGTGAAGACGGAAGGGATGGGATTGGTGGTGGTTTTGGTGCAGGTGGTGAATTTGGTGGGGGCTTACAGGGAGTTGATGAAGCAGACCCGAGACAAGAAGAAGCAGGCGGACTTTTTTGCTGCTTTGGCTGCGACGGGAGCGGCTGGGTTTACTGCGGCGCAGAGTCTTGCGGATACGGCGATGAAAGCTCGTAGCACAGCGCTAATAGTTGCGCTTCAACCTCAAGCCTTACAGCACGCGCATGTGCAAATGGGCAAATTGCATATTGGGCTGGGCATCTTTACGTATGGTTTGGGCTTGAGAGTTTCCTTTACCAGTTTTAAAAACCAAAACCAAAATTGGCAGGAGGCGGTTCGCAGCGGAAATCAATTGGCGCAGGGGGCGGGCGTGCTGGCCACATTGGGTGCGGCCGGAATGACTGCCATTAATGCATATGGTCTGAGTAATACTGTCCACGCCACATTCAAGGTGCTAATCGCGCCGAATAAAACGGCAAGAACTGCTGCTTGGGCGGCTGCTGGTACACGCCTTTCCACCGTGTTTTTCCGCTTCAATCTGGCGGGGGCTCTGTTCACCGTGCTGGAGCTGAGCGGCACCTGGTTGTTCAACCGTTACAACCTCAGTGCCCATGACAAATGGCTGAAAATCACTCCCTGGAGCCGGGATGCCGAAATGCGTGGGGACCACTCGCTGGAGGACTATCAGAGTTATCTGGCCTTTCTGATCCATGCGCCTTACGCGCAACTGGGACCCAATCCTTATGACTCCTGGCTGAAGAACCTGCTGTTCAAAGCCAGACCCAGCGATATCCACTTGGTGCTACCCAGGCTGACATTGAGTGATCTATTGCCACCTCTTGGCGGCAAGTCAACTCACCTGCTGGGCATAGGCGCCCATCGTATCTCGATGCCGCTTCACAGTCGCGGAGCCCCGCGAGAGCGCAAGGATGTGGTCAGCGAAGAAGTCCTCCGCAGCCTGCGTATCGTCAAATCATCAGCGGAGGGCTTGGTGCTTTGCCTCCAGTACCCCGTAGACCTCGATTCCGAATTCACACCAGCGAAGGAAACGCTGGAGTTGGCCGTTTGTGTTCAGAACTTGAACGACAAAGGTGAGTGGACATCGCGCACCCGTGTCATTCATATCGATCCACGGGGGGAGGGACATTTTGCGGTGGTTACTCCGCAACTGGTGAAAGAGAAACCACCGATTTTGCTAGTTGAAACCCAATTACTGGAGCAGGCCGCTCATGCTGAATAATCACGTCGAGCCGGGAGTTATTCCGCAAGTCGAGACACCTCGAAAAGCAGGAGAAGTTGAGCCGTTTCCGGGCGGTAAGGTCACCTATCTCGCTCCACTCCCTCTGCCGACGCCGATGCCACCGTATGGTCCACACATTGGTGAACTAAATGACGTATACATGGACTTCGGGGCGGGATCCCCTCAAGTTTTTTCATGGCAAGTTGTATTGGGCGGGCCATTGAGCCTGTCTGTCTTGGTTATATTTTTATTCCCGCTAATTACCGGACTGATGGGGATTAGTTTTGGGTATGGACAGGAGGCTATATGGGAGTCAATGGTGGGCATGTTCGAAACAGGCTATGAAAATTCGCTAATGGTAGACCCCCTTATTTTGCTCATTGGTCTCGCGGTTTGGCACCACAACCACAAAAAACGCGCCTCAATCATCCCGACCCGCTTCAACCGCCAACGCCGCGAAGTTTGCTTCATGCCCGAAGGCGCCACCGAGCCGGTCTTCGTCCCCTGGGAATCCCTCTCCGCCTGGATCATCGAAGCCCAGGGCTCCACCCAATACGGCATTCACCGCCAATACGGCATGGGAATCGGCTTCTACGAAGGCGAAACCCTCACCAGCCTCGAATTCCAATGCGCCGGCCTGCCACTCGCGATCAGCCATTGGGAGGCCATCCGCGGCTACATGGAATACGAAATCCACGACCTCAAATCGATCCAGGATCTGCAAGACCTGCAAGGCCCCGACGACCCACCCCACGAAGGCCTGCACACTTTCCGCAACGCCCGAGCGCGCATGCATCAGCAGATCCGCGACGGCTCTCGTTCTCGGCTGTCGGGTTTCTTCTGGTACCTCTATCACGTCATGACCCTGTGGACGATTCCCAATCGACTCGTCGAATGGGAAGTGCGCCGCCTCGAAAGGATCGGCAAGCAAGCGCTGCCCGAGGCCATGCGCCAATGGTCGGAGCCTCTGCCGAAAGAGCAGTGGGCCAAACCGAGTGAAGAGTTGCTGCGGCTGAGCGAGCAGGTACGTCAACTGCAAAAGCGCCAGCCGCATCGGCCGATCACCGAGATCTTTGCCGAGGTGCAGCGCACGGCATCTACGGGTAAGCGCCGCGCATGAATTGTTTTCCCAAACAGCGAACGGGGGCCGAATTCACGCCAGCGAGGGAAACACTGGAGTTGGCCGTTTGTATTCAGAACTTGAACGACAAAGGTGAATGGACATCGCGCACCCGTGTCATTCATATCGACCCAAGGGGAGAGGGGCATTTTGCGGTGGTTGCTCCGCAACTGGTGAACGAGAAACCACCGGTTCTACTGGTTGAAACCCAATTTCTGGAGCAGGCCGATCATGCTGAATAATCACATCGAGCCGGGAGTTATTCCGCAAGTCGAGACACCTCGAAAAGCAGGGGATGTCGAGCCGTTTCCGGGTGGTAAGGTCACCTATCTGGCTCCGTTGCCCTTGCCTACACCGCTTCCACCTTTCGGCCCACACATTGGCGAGTTGAATGATGGCTATATGGACTTCGGTTTGGGATCACCTGAAGTATTTATGTGGCAAATGACTCTTGGAGGCCCTTTCAGCGTTGCATGCATGATTGCCTTTCTATTTCCCTTAATAGGCGGGTTCCTGTTTTTTTTATTTGGCATGGGATGGGAGGACATAACTCATGCAATAAACGGGATTTTTCACGAGGCCTATGGAAAAGCATTTCTTGCCCTTTTCTGGGGACTACTTATCGGCCTCGGCGTCTGGCACCACAACCACAAAAAACGCGCCTCAATCATCCCGACCCGCTTCAACCGCCAACGCCGCGAAGTCTGCTTCATGCCCGAAGGCGCCACCGAACCGGTCTTCGTCCCCTGGGAATCCCTCTCCGCCTGGATCATCGAAGCCCAGGGCGCTACCCAATACGGGATTCACCGCCAATACGGCATGGGAATCGGCTTCTACGAAGGCGAAACCCTCACCAGCCTCGAATTCCAATGCGCCGGCCTGCCGCTCGCCATCAGCCATTGGGAAGCCATTCGCGGCTACATGGAATACGAGGTCAACGACCTCAAATCGATCCAGGATCTGCAAGACCTGCAAGGCCCCGACGACCCGCCTCACGAAGGCCTGCACACCTTCCGCAACGCCCGAGCGCGCATGCACCAGCAGATCCACGACGGTTCACGTTCTCGGCTGTCGGGTTTCTTCTGGTACCTCTATCACGTCATGACGCTGTGGACGATTCCCAACCGCCTCGTCGAATGGGAAGTGCGCCGTCTCGAACGGATCGGCAAGCAAGCGCTGCCCGAGGCCATGCGCCAATGGTCGGAGCCGCTGCCGAAAGAGCAGTGGGCCAAACCGAGTGAAGAGCTGCTGCGGCTGAGCGAGCAGGTACGTCAACTGCAAAAGCGCCAGCCGCATCGGCCGATCACCGAGATCTTTGCTGAGGTGCAGCGATAGCCTCGGAAGCAGTGAGGGACAGTTTGGCGAGACGTGCTTCCCACCCTCTCTGCTAGTATTCGCCCCACTGCCTTACGGAGACTCCCCATGACAGAACCCATCCGTCTGACCCAATACAGCCACGGCGCCGGTTGTGGCTGCAAGATTTCGCCCAAGGTGCTGGAGGTGATTCTGGCCGGCAGCGGGGCGCAGAACCTTGATCCGAAACTGTGGGTCGGCAACGCGTCGCGCGATGATGCGGCGGTGTATGAAATCGATGCCGAGCGCGGGGTTGTCTCGACCACGGATTTTTTCATGCCGATCGTCGATGACCCGTTTGATTTCGGCCGCATCGCTGCCACCAATGCGATCAGTGACATCTACGCCATGGGCGGCGATCCGCTGATGGCGATTGCGATCCTCGGCTGGCCGGTCAATGTGCTGGCGCCGGAAGTCGCGCGAGACGTGATTCGCGGCGGACGCGCGGTGTGCGATGCGGCGGGGATTGCGTTGGCCGGCGGGCATTCGATCGATGCGCCGGAGCCGATTTTCGGGCTGGCCGTCACGGGGCTGGTGGAAAAGCGCTTCATGAAACGCAACGACACCGCCACCGCCGGTTGCCTGCTGTACCTGACCAAACCATTAGGCATCGGCATCCTCACCACCGCCGAAAAGAAGGGCAAGCTGCGCCCCGACGACATCGGCGTGGCCCGGGACTGGATGTGTACGCTGAACAAGCCCGGCAGCCGTTTCGGCAAACTGGCCGGGGTCACCGCCATGACTGACGTCACCGGGTTCGGGCTGCTCGGGCATCTGGTGGAGATGGCCGACGGCAGTCACCTGACAGCGCGGGTTTTTTATGATCGGGTGCCGCGTCTTTCGAGCATCGAGTACTACCTCGAACAGGGCTGTGTGCCCGGCGGCACTCTGCGCAATTTCGACAGTTATTCGAGCCGGGTCGGACGGGTGCAGGAATTGCACAAACGGGTGCTGTGCGATCCGCAGACCAGCGGCGGTCTGCTGGTGGCCGTCACCCCCGAAGGCAATGCAGAATTCCTCGCCGTCGCTGCCGAACTCGGCCTCGCGCTTGAGCCGATCGGTGAATTGATCGGGCGACAGAGCCACGCGGTCGAGGTGAATTGATGGCCGCCGACTTCACCGACTACCGCGACATCTTCCTCAACGACCGGCCACTGATGGATGCCCGTGCGCCGGTCGAGTTTCACAAGGGCGCGTTCCCCGGTGCGGTCAATCTGCCGCTGATGAACGACATCGAGCGGCAGAGAATCGGCACTTGCTACAAGCATCACGGTCAGCAAGCCGCCATCGAGCTGGGCCATCAATTGGTGTCCGGGTCGGTCAAGGCCGAACGTATTCAGGCATGGGCGGATTTTGCCCGGGCGCATCCGGAGGGTTATCTGTATTGCTTTCGTGGCGGCCTGCGTTCGCAGATCGTGCAGCGTTGGCTCAAGGACGAGGCCGGCATTGACTACCCGCGAATCGGTGGTGGTTACAAGGCGATGCGCGGCTTCCTGATCGACACCCTTGAACAGGCAACGGCCCAGTGTGATTTCGTGTTGCTGGGCGGCATGACCGGCACGGGCAAGACCGAAGTGCTGGTGCAACTGCGCAACGGCATCGATCTTGAAGGGCATGCCAATCATCGTGGCTCCAGCTTTGGCAAACGCGCCACCGGCCAGCCGTCAAACATCGATTTCGAGAACCGGCTGGCCATCGACTTTCTGAAAAAACGTGCCGCCGGCATTGATCAGTTTGTACTTGAGGATGAAAGCCGGGTGGTCGGCAGCTGCGCGTTGCCGTTGCCGCTGTATCAGGGCATGCAGCAATACCCGATGGTCTGGCTGGAGGACAGTTTTGAAAACCGTGTCGAGCGGATCCTGCGTGACTATGTGGTGGATTTGTCCGCCGAGTTCTGCGCTGTGCATGGGGACGAAGGCTTTGCGCTGTTTTCCGAGCGATTGCTGGCCAGCCTGGACAATGTGCAGAAGCGCCTGGGCGGCGAGCGGCATCGGCGGATGTTGCTCCTGATGGAAGAAGCGCTGGCAGAGCAGGGCCGCAGTGGTGCGGTGGATTTGCATCGGGGCTGGATCGAGGGGTTGCTGCGCGAGTATTACGATCCGATGTATGTATTTCAGCGCGAGAAGAAAGGTGGACGTATCGAGTTTGTGGGGGAGCGCGGAGCGGTCGTCGAATATCTGAGTCAGCGGATGAGCCGGAACCCCTGAAGGGCTCCGACCCGGCTGCCCACTGCTCACGTCGGACAGCTTTCCTGGCCGTTATCCAGCCCCTGTTTGTAGCTGTGGCTCTGCAGGCTGGCCTTGCCGTTGTGCCAGGTCAGCGTCAGCACATACAGCGAGTCGTAATCGCTGGATTCCCAGTCATCGGTGATTTTCTGTTTTCCGCCTACCGCGTTGCCGGCAACCTTGTTGATCAATTCAGGAAGGTAGCCGTGTGACCACGCGGTGTAGATGGTCGAGTTGTGGTACTTGTCGTTGGTCAACTCGCGGGCGAGGTCACTGGTATCGTTGGCCGAAAATTCGATGTTCACCGGCAGGCCGAGTTTGATCGCGGCGGGGCTGATGGTCATCAGCGGGCGGATGTAGCTGTAGGAGTTGTCCAGTTCGCCTTCCTCGACATTGCGCGTCGGGTTGGCGGCGAACACATAGTCCGCCTTGCCGAATTTTTCCGGCAGCAGGGTCGACAGGTCGATGGCCCGGTTCAGGCCCTGGCAGTTGAGCTGGCCGAGACCACCGGCGGGTTTCTCCGCGTGGCGCAGGAACACCAGGGTCTGGGTGCCGTCCACCGTTTGCGCGCGGCTTTCGCTGGATTCCAGCGACAGGAACAGCGCGCTGACCGCCAGCAGAGTGGGCAGGGCCACATAGGCGCGGTGTTTGAAGCGTTTGGCGAATTTCATCAAGTTCGTCATGGGATATAGGGTTCTTCAGTCTGTTCGGTTAAGGCTGACAAACCTCTGCACCGGGCTCGCACGCCGGAAGTTTTCCCTGTCATCAATGGCTTGCTTGGAGCCCTCTGAGGCCTGTTTGGTTCGATCCGGCTGCGTGCGCCGCACTTTACCTTTCGGCCCCTGCGATTGAAGGGAAGGTTAATCACAGGATGTTGCGGATTTAAGTAAGCGGGCGGGCGAGGGTGTAAAGAACCCGAGCCATAGGGCTGATCGTGGATTATGCTCAGGCCTTTCATTTTGTGACTGGATGCTACACATGACCGATCTGTCCGCGTTCCCGATCACCCAGAAATGGCCGGCGCAGTACCCTGACTGGATTCAGCTCTATTCGTTGCCGACACCCAACGGCGTCAAGGTCTCGATCATGCTCGAAGAGATCGGCCTGCCCTACGAGCCGCACCGCGTGGGCTTCGACACCCATGACCAGATGTCCCCGGAATTCCTGTCGCTGAATCCGAACAACAAGATCCCGGCGATCCTCGACCCCCACGGCCCCGAGGACAAACCGCTGCCGTTGTTCGAGTCCGGCGCGATCCTGATCTATCTCGCCGACAAGAGCGGCCAGTTGCTCGCCCAGGAAGGCGCGCTGCGCTACGAAACCATTCAGTGGCTGATGTTCCAGATGGGCGGCATCGGCCCGATGTTTGGCCAGCTCGGTTTCTTCAACAAATTTGCCGGCAAGGACTACGAAGACAAACGTCCCCGTGACCGTTACGTCGAAGAAAGCCGGCGCCTGCTCAGCGTACTGAACACCCGTCTGGAAGGGCGCGACTGGATCATGGGCGAGCGCTACACCATCGCCGACATCGCCACGTTTCCGTGGGTGCGCAACCTGATCGGTTTCTACGAGGCGGGCGATCTGGTCGGCATCAATGACTTCCCGAACGTCACCCGGGTGCTGGAGCGCTTCCTGGCGCGGCCGGCGGTGGTGCGTGGTCTTACGATTCCTCAATAAGGACGGTGCATGGATTCGTTCCATTTCAAGCAACTCGATGTGTTCAGCCAAACTGCGCTGAAGGGCAATCCGCTGGCGGTAGTCTTTGATGCCGACACTCTGAGCGATGAGCGCATGGCGGCCTTTGCAAACTGGACCAATCTGAGTGAAACCACCTTCATTCTTGAACCACAGGACCCTCGCGCCGACTATCGCGTGAGGATCTTCACGACACTGAGCGAACTGCCATTTGCCGGGCATCCGACCCTGGGCACTTGCCACGCCTGGCTGGAAGCGGGCGGCGTGCCCAAGGGAGCGGAGATCGTTCAGGAGTGCGGCGTGGGGCTGGTAAGAATAAGGCGCGACGGATCGGAACTCGCTTTCCTCGCGCCGCCGCTCCTGAGGTCCGGGCCGGTCGAGACCGACGTCATGGAGCGGGTGCAGCGCGGTCTGGGAATCACCCGTGACGAGATTGTCCGCGCGCAATGGGTGGACAACGGCGCGGGATGGCTCGCGGTGATGGTCAAGGATCGGCAGCAGGTGCTGAACTTGCAACCGGATCATTCGCAGATGCAGGGCCTGGCGGTAGGCGTCATCGCGGCGTGGGATTCCGAGCGCGACGGTGACGCGGCCCAGTTTGAGGTGCGTGCGTTCATTTCCGGTGATGGCATGCCCGAGGATCCGGCCACCGGCAGCCTGAATGCCGGGATTGCCCAATGGTTATTGGCGGAGGGGCTGGCGCCCGATTCCTATACCGTCAGCCAGGGCTTGAGCATGGGCCGGGCGGGACAGCTGCGGATAAACCGGCTCGGGGACGAGATCTGGATCGGCGGCTCCGTGGTCACGTGCATTGAGGGGCAATTGCGACTATGACAGGCAGATTCGCCGGCGCAAAGTCCGGCGATTATTGCGACCCCGGTAATGCACTGTTGATTGATCCAGGTTTGTACCTCGATCCTCGCAAGGCATAAGCTTCGCCCCCTACGACTTTCGTCTCATCCGCTGTTTTCAGGAAAGGCCCCATGTCCAGTCAGTTCCCCGAAGCACGTCCACGCCGTCTGCGCCGCAATGCGAGCCTGCGCAGCCTGTTCCAGGAAACCGAGTTTTCCCTCAACGATCTGGTGCTGCCGATCTTCGTCGAAGAAGAGATCGACGACTTCGTGCCGATCAAGAGCATGCCCGGCGTGATGCGCATTCCGGAGCGCAAACTGGCCGGTGAAATCGAGCGTTACGCCCGGGCCGGGATCAAGTCGGTGATGACCTTCGGCGTGTCCCACCATCTGGACGCCAACGGCAGCGACACCTGGCGCGAAAACGGGCTGGTGTCGCGCATGTCGCGGATCGCCAAGGACGCCGTGCCGGAGATGATCGTGATGTCCGACACCTGCTTTTGCGAATACACCGACCACGGCCATTGCGGCGTGATGCACAACCATGAAGTCGACAACGACCAGACCCTGATCAACCTCGGCAAACAAGCGGTGGCGGCGGCGCGTGCCGGTGCCGACGTGATCGCGCCGTCGGCGGCGATGGACGGCCAGGTGCGGGCGATCCGCCGGGCGCTGGACGATGCCGGCTTCACGCAGATTCCGATCATGGCCTACTCGACCAAATTCGCCTCGGCGCTCTACGGCCCGTTCCGCGAGGCCGGCGGCAGCGCGCTGAAAGGCGATCGCAAAAGCTATCAGATGAACCCGATGAACCGCCGCGAGGCCCTGCGCGAATCGTTGCTCGACGAGCAGGAAGGCGCCGACGCACTGATGGTCAAACCGGCCGGCGCGTACCTGGACATCATCCGCGACATCCGCGAAGCCTCGACCCTGCCGCTGGCGGCGTATCAGGTCAGTGGCGAGTACGCGATGATCAAGTTCGGCGCCCAGGCCGGGGCCATCGACGAAGACCGCGTGGTGCGCGAAAGCCTCGGCGCGATCAAGCGCGCGGGTGCGGACCTGATCTTCACCTACTTTGCGATGGATCTGGCATTGGCCGGGATTTAAGCAACACCACAAAACCCAATGTGGGAGCGAGCTTGCTCGCGATATCGGCGTATCAGACAACCCTGCATTGACTGACAGATCGCTATCGCGAGCAAGCTCGCTCCCACAGTGGTTTGTGGTGTTCTGAATCAGGTGAAAAACGGACGGATCCCGTGATCACGGAAGTACCGCTCGATCACCTTCGGATCCGCGCTGTTGTCGGCAATCGCCACGTAGGTATCCGGGCGCAACAGGTAAAAGCCATTGCGCCCCAGTCCTGCCGTTTCAAACGCCGGACGCCAGTCGAACACGTGCAGCGGCAAGTGATGTTCATTGCACCAGGCGATCATCTCGTCGCTGGTGTCACCGTACACATGCACCTGCCAGCACGGATGGCGCAACGGCTCGTAATTATCCCCCTCTCCATCATGGGCCCACGGCAAGCGGTCGCCGCCGTGGACGTGCCCGGCCACGCCTTCGCTCAGCGCCATGCCCCGATAGTTGACGGTGATTTGCGACACCGTGCGAAACAGGAATTCGCGGCTGGACTCGAATGAGGCCATTTTCGGAATCAGGAACGGCGCCAGCCGCGTGCGCAGCAGGTCGGCCATGCGCCCTTCGGCGGTGACGAAGCTGAAGACCTTGTCGGTGGTCGACACCAGCCGTCGGGCGAAGGCGATGCGTTCGGTCTCGTAGCTGTCGAGCAGTTGGGGTGTGGCAGCGCCGCCGAGCACTGCCGCGAGTTTCCATGCCAGATTGATCGCATCGCCGATGCCGGTGTTCATGCCCTGACCGCCGGCGGGGCTGTGTACGTGGGCCGCGTCGCCAAGCAGAAACGCACGGCCCTGGCGAAAGTGATCCGCCACGCGGTGATGCACGCGGTAGGTGGAGAACCAGTTGACGTCCTCGATGTGCACGTTCAGATGTTCGATGGCGCGATTGCTGACATCAGAAAACTCCAGGGTTTCGGCGCGATCAGCACGTTCGTCGCGCACGGTGCCGATCAGCCGCGCACGGCCTTCGCCGGCCAGCGGGAACACCGCCAGAAAATCCGCTTCGTCCAGATCCAGATGCAACTCGCCGTTGAGCGCCGGGCCGCTGGCCCGCACATCCGCGACATAGAAAATCTGCTGATAAGTGCCACCGGGAAAACCGGTGTCGAGGGTTTTGCGCACGACCGAGCGGGCGCCGTCACAGCCGGCGAGATAGCAGGCCTGACAGATTTCCTGCTCGCCATCCGGCAGGCGCAAATGCGCGGTGAGGCCGTCGCCGTTTTCCGTGAAGCTTTCCAGCGTCGTGTTGCGCTCGATGGTTACGTCGTAGTCTTCGAGGCGGTCGATCAACAGCCGTTCGTGTTCGTCCTGCGGGTACATTTCCAGAAAGGCATAGGGTGTCAGGCCATCGCCGATCCGGTTCAGCGGCAGTTGCGCCACGGGTTTGCCCTTGACCCAGAAATTCGCCGCGGCCACCCGATGGCCGTTGCGCACCACTGTGTCGGCCAGATCCAGTTGCCGGTACAGCTCAAGGGTGCGCGCCTGCACCGCCAGCGCCCGCGATGTGGTGCCAGGCGCGGAGGTCTTGTCGATGATGCGCACGCGCACGCCCAGTTTGCTCAGCCACAAGGCCAGCACCAGTCCGGTGGGACCTGCGCCAATGATCAGAACATCACTGCGGTTCATGGTCTGTCCTCCTCGCGTGTCCTGACCTGCGGCATGCCGCTACGTGTGCAGCAGCAAGTATGGATCAGTCGGCGAGGGCGGCCAGTCGGCCTGCCAAACGGGACGATGGAACAGCGTCGCCGGCCCGCAGTCCTATCCTGCACCCTGCGATTGCGCGTAGGGTTAACCCGGCTCAACGGACTGGATGAAGCGTTATGCACACCCCTCGATTATTCGTCAGCCTCGCCGCGCTGCTGGTGCTGGCCGGTTGCGCCGGTCAACGCAGCATCGAACCGGCGCCGCGCCCGCCCGCCGAGGTCAAGGCGCAGATCGTGCGCCTGCTGCCGGCAAAAACCGTCGACCGCCAGGGCTGGGCCACCGACATCTACGCCGCGTTCGCCGCCCAGGGCATCAGCTCGACCACGCAAAACCTGTGTTCGGTGCTGGCCGTTGCCGAGCAGGAATCGACCTTTCAGGTCGATCCGCCGGTGCCCGGCCTGGGCAAGATCGCCCGTGACGAAATCGACCGCCGCGCCGCCAAGGTGCATATCCCGAGCCTGTTGGTCAGTGGTGCCTTGCAGGTGCGCTCGCCCAACGGCAAAACCTACAGCGAACGCCTGAGCGCCGCCCGCAGTGAAAAGGAATTGAGCGCGATTTTCGATGACTTCATCGGCTCGGTGCCGATGGGCCGTACGCTGTTCAGCGGTTTCAACCCGGTGCACACCGGCGGGCCGATGCAGGTCAGCATTGAATTCGCCGAGCAGCACGCCAAGGACTATCCGTACCCGGTGGACGGGACGATTCGTCACGAGGTGTTCACCCGTCGTGGCGGGATGTATTTCGGTATCGCGCATTTGCTGGGGTATCCGGTGAGTTACCGCGAGCCGCTGTACCGCTTTGCCGACTTCAACGCCGGCTGGTACGCCAGTCGCAACGCGGCGTTTCAAAACGCGGTCAGCCGCGCTTCGGGCATTGCGCTGGCGCTGGATGGCGACCTGATCCGCCCGGGCGCGATCATGCCGGGCAGCACGGAACTGGCGGTGCGCACCCTCGGCAAATCGCTGGGCATGCGTAATCCGGTGATCCGCGATCAACTGGAGAAGGGCGATAGCCTGGCCTTCGAGGAAACCAGACTGTATCAGCGGGTGTTCGAGCTGGCCGAGCGTGCGGAAGGCAAGACATTGCCTCGTGCGGTGCTGCCGGGCATCGTGCTGCAAAGCCCGAAGATCACCCGCAAACTGACCACGGCGTGGTTTGCCAAACGGGTCGACGAGCGCTATCGGCGCTGCATGGCCAAGGGCTGAGGACGATCAAAAAGGTATAAAAAAACCCGGCTGACGGGAGCCGGGTTTTTTCTGGGTTGTTGCGGTCAAGCTATTCATTCAGGCGACGCGACGTTCAATCAGACGATCCGAGCCACCTTCAGCGACGCGGCGTTCGATCAGACGATCCGAACCACCTTCAGCGACACGGCGTTCGATCAGACGATCCGAACCACCTTCAGCGACGCGGCGTTCGATCAGACGATCCGAGCCACCTTCAGCGACACGGCGTTCGATCAGACGATCCGAACCACCTTCAGCGACGCGGCGTTCGATCAGGCGATCCGAACCACCTTCAGCGACGCGGCGTTCGATCAGACGATCCGAACCACCTTCAGCGACGCGGCGTTCGATCAGACGATCCGAACCACCTTCGGCAACGCGGCGTTCGATCAGACGATCGGAACCGCCTTCGGCGATCATGGTGTGGGCCGGCTTGGCGGCAAATGCGTTGAAGGCCAGAACCGAAAGGGCAATGCTGAGGATGACTTGGCGTTTCATGATGGTGTGCTCCGGGGGTGTTGTTTGTTTGGTATGGAGCGGATGTTACGCCCGGGATTTTTTAAGAGAACTTCATTGACGTGATGGTGAACATCGACGCCGATGATGGTTCGTCACAACACCTTCACGGCACGGCCAATCGCCTGGATCGGCCCGGTGGGTTTGCCGATCGGCGAGCCGTTGGCGCCTTCCAGCGTCAGCTCGAACAACTGGTTCGGTTGCAGCGGCGGCAGCTTGTCCAGCGGGATCGACAGCGCCTGCCCCGGCTTGACCAGCCCCAGCGACACCGGCCCCTGCCAGCCGTCGGCCTTGGTCCAGAACTCCAGGGCCTTGTCGGTCGGCACCTCGACCACGCCCAGCGGAATCAACTGAATCTCCCGTGGACTGCTGGCCTGGATCACCCAGCCCGGTGCCTTGTCCTGCGGGGCGACCAGCACCACCAGAAAGCTCGGTTTCGGCGTGGTCTGGGTCAACAGGATCGACCCCAGCAGCAAGCTCGCGGCCAGCCCCGCAGCGCTCAAGCCGCGCCACAGTGACAGGCGGTTCCACCAGGAAATCTCTGGTGCCGGTTTATGGGTGAGTTGCCCGACAGTGCGTTCAATGCGTTGCCACAGTTGCGACGAGGGCTGATGCGCCGGGACGAGGTCGGTCAGTTCCAGCAGACGCCGCTCCCAGGCGTCCACGGCCGCTTGCAGCTCGGGCTCGTTGGGCAAGCGTCGTTGCACTTCGGCGCGCGCTTCGGCCGAGAGGGTGCCGAGCACGTATTCGCTGGCCAGTTCATCGCGTTCCTGCGCCGATTCGGTGGTCATCCCATGCACTCCCGCAACGCATTGAGGCTGCGTTTGATCCAGGCTTTGACGGTGCCCAGCGGCGTGTCGAGGCGCTGGGCGATCTGCGCGTGGCTGTAACCGTCGACGTAGGCGTGAAGGATGCAGCGGCGACGTTGCGGTTCCAGTTGATGCAGGCAGCGATGGACGCGGGTCGATTGCGCCAGCGCATCGAAGCCGTCATCAATCGCCGGAGATTCGTTGTTGTCGTTCAGCGGTGTTTCCCGGTCGTGATTGCGCAACACATTCAGCGCCAGATGGCGGGTCACGCTGAACATCCAGCCCCGGGCCGAACCGCGCGCCGGGTCGAAACCCGCCGCGCCGGCCCAGATCTTGATGAAGGCGTCGTGAACGATGTCTTCGGCCAGCGCCGCGTCACGCACCAGACGGCGGGCCACACCGAGCAGGCGCGGACTTTCCTGCACATACAATTCGCGCAGGGCCCCGCGCTCGCCGCGGGCACAGGCGGCGAGGCGGGCTTCGTAATCGAACGCGGTTTCGGGCAATGACATGTCCTGCAATCTAGCAAGCATCGAGCAAACGTCCAGTCAGGCTCAGTTCGCCGCCCAGAAAATGTAATCGGCCTGGTACTTCACCACTTCCTTCTGGCCCTTGTTCGCCGCCGTGCATTCACTGCCCGGCGCCACGCCGCCCTTGAGCGCGACGCGCTGGATGTAGCTCACGCCGCTCATGGCGCCTTTGCCTTCGGCGGGGTTGGCCTTGACCAGTTGATAGGGCAGGTTACCCGGGCTCGATGGCGCAACGGCCAGTTGCGTGCCGGTGACTTTCGAGCCGTCCTGCGCCTGCCAGGTGGCGGGCGGGCCGAAGTAGGTGCCGACCTGTTTGCCGCTGCGATCATTGAGCACCGCTTTCGGGCCGACGAACACCCACTCGGTCTGGCCGGCGACATTGGCCTTGTCCCGGCATTCGTAGGTGATCTCGCCGACCCCGGTGGTTTCCATCGCGATCCTGTGGCCGTCCGGCACCTTGATCGCATCGGGATAACTGCTTTGGGCAAAGCTTGTCGAGGCAACGGCGAGCAAACCGGTGAGGCCAATCAGTTGGGTGATGTTCATCAGTGTTTCTCCGAAAAGGGTAGACCGCTGACAGCCGAAAATGGGCTGTTACAGGGACTACCCGTGACGGAGCGGTTTGGATGCAGTGGCCGGAAAATAAACTTCAAACCCCATCGATTACACCTGTGGGCGAGCTTGCTCGCGAATACGGTGTGTCAGCCACATAAATGCTGACTGATCCGACGCCTTCGCGAGCAAGCTCGCTCCCACAGGGATCTTTGTCAGGCTTCAGGCCGGAGGCTTTCAGCAACGCCTGGGTATACGCATGCTGCGGCGCCGCAAAAATCTGGCGCGACGCTCCCTGTTCCACCACCTTGCCGTCCTTGATCACCATCAAGTCGTGCGCCAGCGCATGCACCACCGCCAGGTCATGGCTGATGAACAGGTACGTCAAGCCGTGACGGATCTGCAATTGCCGCAACAATTCCACCACCTGTTTCTGCACCGTGCGATCCAGCGCCGAGGTCGGTTCGTCGAGCAGAATCAGCGCCGGTTCCAGCACCAGTGCCCGGGCGATGGAAATGCGCTGGCGCTGGCCGCCGGAGAATTCGTGGGGATAGCGATGGCGGCTCTGCGGGTCGAGGCCGACTTCCTCCAGCACGCGGATCACCGCCGCCTCACGTTCCTCCGCCGTGCCGATGCCGTGGGTCAGCAGGCCTTCGGCGATGATCTGCTGCACCGACATCCGTGGGCTGAGGCTGCCGAACGGGTCCTGGAACACCACCTGGATCTGTCGCCGCAACGGGCGCATCAAGCGCTGATTGAACAGGCTCAATTGCTTGTTGCCGAACCGAATGTCGCCCTCGGATTCCACCAGCCGCAGAATCGCCTGGCCCAGCGTCGACTTGCCCGAGCCGGACTCGCCGACAATGCCCAGGGTCTTGCCCCGTTGCAGCCGGAAACTCACGCCGTCCACGGCCTTGATGTATTCCTGGGTGCGGCTGAACAACGTCTTGGGCAGCGGGAACCAGACTTTCAGATCGTCCACTTCCAGCAGGTTGTGATCGTAGCGACTCGGCACCGGTGCCCCCGACGGTTCCGCCTCGATCAGCAGGCGGCTGTAGGGATGCTGCGGGGTGCGGAACAGTGTTGCGCAGTCGGCCTGTTCGACGATTTCCCCGTGGCGCATTACGCACACCCGCTGGGCGATGCGCCGCACCAGATTGAGGTCGTGACTGATCAGCAGCAGCGACATGCCGAGGCGTTGCTGCAACTCGATCAGCAGTTCGAGAATCTTCTGTTGCACGGTTACGTCCAGCGCGGTGGTCGGCTCATCGGCGATCAGCAATTGCGGCTCGTTGGCCAGCGCCATGGCGATCATCACCCGTTGCCGCTGGCCGCCGGAGAGCTGGTGCGGATAGGCCTTCAAGCGCTGCAACGGCTGGCGAATGCCGACCAGTTCCAGCAGCTCCAGCGTGCGCTGGCGCGCGGCGCGGCCCTTGAGCCCCTTGTGGATCTCCAGCACTTCGCTGATCTGTTTTTCCACCGTGTGCAACGGGTTCAGCGAAGTCATCGGCTCCTGGAAAATCATCGCGATGCGGTTGCCGCGCAAGCCGCGCAGTTGCTGTTCGCTGGCGTGCAGCAAGTCCACGCCGTTGTAGCGGATGCTGCCCGTGCTGCTGACGGTTTTGCCTGGCAGCAAACGCAGGATCGAGTGCGCCGTCACCGACTTGCCCGAGCCGGATTCGCCGACCAGTGCCAGGCACTCGCCACGGCGGATGTCGAGATTCACACCGTGCACCACTTCGTGCCCGGCGAAGGCGACGCGCAGGTCGCGGATTTCAATCAGGTTGTCGGTCATTTCAGCTCCGGGGATCAGGATCGCGGATCGAACGCGTCACGGCAGGCTTCGCCGATGAACACCAGCAGGGACAGAATCAGCGCCAGGGCAAAAAACGCCGTCAGCCCCAGCCACGGCGCTTGCAGATTGCGCTTGGCCTGGCCGATCAGTTCACCCAGCGACGCGGTGCCGGCGGGCATGCCGAAACCGAGAAAGTCCAGCGCGGTGAGGGTGGCGATGGCGCCGGTCAGAATGAACGGCAGGTACGTGAGGGTTGAGGTCATGGCGTTGGGCAGAATGTGCCGGCGCATCAACTCGCTGTCCGTCAGGCCCAGGGCCCGCGCGGCCTTGACGTATTCCAGGCTGCGCCCGCGCAGGAACTCGGCGCGCACCACGTCCACCAGTGCCAGCCAGGAAAACAGCGCCATGATCCCCAGCAGCCACCAGAAACCGGGCGAAACGAACCCCGACAAAATAATCAGCAGGTACAGCACCGGCAGCCCCGACCAGATCTCCAGCACCCGCTGCCCGAGCAAGTCGACCCAGCCGCCGTAGTAACCCTGCAACGCCCCGGCCACGATGCCGACCAGCGCACTGACGGCGGTGAGGATCAGTGCAAACAGAATCGAAATCCGCGTGCCGAAAATCACCCGCGCCAACACGTCCCGCGCCTGATCGTCGGTGCCCAGCCAGTTGCTGGAGGACGGCGGGCTCGGCGCCGGTTCCGTGAGGTCGTAATTGACCGTGTCGTAGCTGAACGGAATCGGCGGGAACAGCATCCAGCCGCCCTGATCCTCGATCAGTTGGTGCACGTAATTGCTGGCGTAATCCGGCTGGAAGGGCAATTCGCCGCCGAAATCGGTTTCCTGATAATCGCTGAGGATCGGGAAGTAAAAAGCGTCGTGGTAGCGGATCACCAGCGGTTTGTCATTGGCGATCAGTTCGCCGCCGAGGCAGATCAGGCACAGCCCGACGAACAGCCACAGCGACCAGCGCCCGCGACGGTTGGCCTTGAATTGCGCGAGGCGCCGCCGGCCCAGAGGGGAGAGTGTGAACATCAGGCAGTCCTCGCCGAGAAGTCGATGCGCGGGTCGAGCAGGGTGTAGCAGAGGTCGCCGATCAGCTTGATCAACAGGCCGAACAGGGTGAACAGGAACAGCGTGCCGAACACCACCGGGTAGTCCCGTGACACCGCCGCTTCGTAGCTCATGCGCCCGAGGCCATCGAGGTTGAAGATGGTTTCGATCAGCAGCGAGCCGGCGAAAAACACCTCGATCAATGCCGACGGCACACCGGCCACCACCAGCAGCATCGCGTTGCGAAACACATGGCCGTAGAGCACGCGTCGTTCGGTCAGGCCCTTGGCGCGTGCGGTGATCACGTACTGACGGCTGATCTCGTTGAGGAAGCTGTTTTTGGTCAGGATCGTCAGCGTCGCAAAACCGCCGATCACCAGCGCCGTCACCGGTAATACCAGGTGCCACAGGTAGTCGCCGACCTTGCCCCACAGGCTCAGGCTGTCGAAATTGTCCGAGACCAGCCCCTGCACCGGAAACCAGTTGACGTAGCTGCCCCCGGCGAACACCACGATCAACAGGATCGCGAACAGAAACGCCGGCATCGCGTAACCGACGATGATCGCCGTGCTGCTCCAGACATCGAACGCGCTGCCGTTTTTGATCGCTTTACGGATCCCCAGCGGGATCGAAATCAGGTAGGTGATCAAGGTTGCCCACAGGCCGAGGGACAGCGACACCGGCAGCTTCTGCACGATCAGATCGGTCACCTTCGCACCGCGAAAGAAGCTGCTGCCCAGCTCCAGTTGCGCGTAGTTCTTGAGCATCAGCCACAGGCGTTCGTGCATCGGTTTGTCGAAACCGTAGTGCTGCTTGATCTCTTCGATCAGCGCCGGGTCCAGGCCGCGGCTGCTGCGTCCGGCCCCGCCGATCGCGGTCACTTCGCTGGCGCCGCCCATGCTGTGTCCGCCGAAGCCTTGCAGGCGAGCGATGGCCTGCTCCACCGGGCCGCCGGGCGCCGCCTGCACGATGACGAAGTTGACCACCAGAATGCACAGCAGCGTCGGGATGATCAGCAACAGACGTCGACTC
The DNA here is from genome assembly GCF_002113215.1 of Pseudomonas sp. B15(2017). Taxonomy (NCBI): domain Bacteria; kingdom Pseudomonadati; phylum Pseudomonadota; class Gammaproteobacteria; order Pseudomonadales; family Pseudomonadaceae; genus Pseudomonas; species Pseudomonas sp. B15(2017). The sequence continues at coordinate 221,079 of NZ_NEJZ01000010.1, read as the reverse complement.
AGATAACGCCACATGTCACTGGCCCCCCGCGAGGTGGTGCAGGGCACTCATCTGCTGGTTGGTCAGCGGCTTGGCCGAGACCTCCCACCAGGTGTCGAGGCCTTCGCTGTAAATCGGTTGCACCGACGGCCTGCCGAAGCGGTTCTGATACACCGTCGGCGTGCCTTTGGAGTAGTAGTTGGGAATCATGTAGTCACCCCATTGCAGCACTCGGTCGAGGGCGCGGGCGTAACGCACCATGGCGTCGCGGGTATTGGCCTGGACCAGGCCGTCGATCAGCCGGTCTACCGCCGGGTCCGCCAGCACCATCGAATTGGAGCTGCCGACTTGTGTGGCGCTCTGCGAGGCATACAGGCTGTACAGCTCGCGGCCCGGCGAGACGATCGGATCGCCGCTGCGGGGGAAACTGGTGACGATCATGTCGTAATCCCGGGCGTTAAGCCGGTTGATGTACTGCGCCGAATCGATGCGCCGCAGATTCAGGGTGATGCCGATCTGCGCCAGGTTGCGTTTGTAGGGCAGCAGCATGCGGTCGAAGCCGCCCTGGCCGTCGAGGAAGGTGAATTCGAAGGGCTCGCCGGCGGCGTTTACCAGGCGGTTGTTTTTCGGCGTCCATCCGGCCTCCGCCAGCAGTTTCAGGGCCTGCAACTGCTTGTCGCGGATGTAGCCGCTGCCATCGGTTTTCGGCGCCTGATAGACCCGGTTGAAAACCTCGTCCGGAATCTGTCCGCGCAGCGGTTCGAGGATCGCCAGTTCGCCAGCGTCGGGCAGGGCGGTGGCGGCCATTTCACTCTTCGGCCAGTAGCTGTTCTGGCGCACGTAGAAGCCGCGCATCATTTGCTTGTTGGTCCACTCGAAATCCCACAGCAGGCTCAGCGCCTTGCGCACCCGGTGATCCTTGAACAACGGGTTCTGCAGGTTGAACACAAACCCTTGGGCGCTGGTCGGTTTGTCCGGGGCGAGAATCGCCTGTTGCAGGCGTCCGTCACGCAGGGCCGGGCTGTCGTAGCCGACCACGTAGCCGGATGAAGAAAACTCGCGGTTGTAGTCGAACGCCCCGGCCTGCAGCAGTTGCCGGGCGACGTCGGTGTCGCCGTAGAAGTTCACGGTCAGGCTGTCGAAGTTGTACATCCCGCGACTGACCGGCAAGTCCTTGCCCCACCAATCCGGATCGCGCTGGAAACCGATGCTGCGCCCCGCATCGACCTTGCTCACCCGGTACGGGCCACTGCCCAGTGGTGGTTCGAAGCCGCCGCCGTTGGCGAAGTCGCGGGTTTTCCACCAGTGCTCGGGCACCGGTCGCAGCGATGCCAGATCCAGCGCCAGGGTGCGGTTGAGGTTGTTCTTGAAGGTGAAGCGAATCTGTCGCGGGCCTTCGACCAGTACGTCCTGCACATCGGCGTATTGCTGGCGATAACTCAGGCTGCCCTTGGTCATCAGCAACTCGAAGGTGTAGCGCACGTCCTCGGCGGTGATCGGCGTGCCGTCGGCGAAACGCGCCTCGGGATTCAGGTTGAAGCGCACCCACAGACCGCCGGGATCGCGCTCCATGGATTGCGCCACCAGGCCGTAGACGGTGTAGGGCTCGTCCAGCGAACGGAACGCCAGCGGCGAGTACACCCAGTCGTTGACCTGCACCACGGAAATGCCCTGATCGGCATACGGGGTGATGTAGTTGTACTGACCGATCTCCATTGAAGCGCGGCTGAGCGAGCCGCCCTTCGGTGCGTCGGGATTGACGAAGTCGAAGTGCTGGAAACCGGCGGGGTATTTCGGCGCCTCGCCGTACACCGTCATCGCGTAACTGTCGCCGGCCAGCGCAGATGTCGCGTTGCACAGCAGCGCACTGCCGAGCAGCAGGCCGGCCATGTTGCGCAAAAAGTTCATGAGATCACTCCTCAAACCTCTGAAAGAACAAGGAACCCCTGTGGGAGCTGGCAAGTCGGCTCCCACAGGGTTATGCAGTGCTCGATCCTTAGAAGTGGTACGTCATGCGCGCAAACAGCGTGCGACCCAGCGGATCGGTGTAGCGCGGGTCATAACCGCTCTGGAAGTTGTAGGCCTGGTTGGAGAACGGTGGATCGCGGTCGAACAGGTTCTTCACCCCGGCATCGACGTCCAGCACTTTGTCGAAGGTGTAGCCGGCCGACAGGTCCCACACCGAGTACGACGCGACCCGCGCGTTGGTCTCGCGGTCGTAGTCGTTGTAGCCGGTGGTGAAGCGGTTGGTCAGCGCCGCGCGGGCGGCGCCGAAGGTCCAGGAGCCGGTCAGGTTGTGTTTCCAGCGGGCAATCACCCCGTCACCCCTGAAGTCGCCGACCTTGTCGGTGAACGGGCCCTTGATGGTGCTCTGGAAGTCGTACTCGTCGACGTAAGTGCCTTGCAGGCCCAGACCGAACTGACCGTACGGCGTGTTCGGGAAGCGATAGTCCAGCGACACATCGACGCCATTGGTTTCGACGATGCCGAGGTTGGCGTTGCCGGTGACGATGTAGTTGAGCGTGCCGTCGGCGTTGCGCACGAAGCGGTCAGGGTAGCTGCCGGCCTGATCGAACACGGTGGATTCCGGGAACGGCTGGATCTGGTTGGAGATGTGAATCCACCAGAAATCCAGGCCCACGGACAGATTGTTGACCGGCTGATAAACGAAGCCCAAGGTCACGTTGCGAGCTTTCTCCGGTGCCAGGTCTTCGTTGCCGCCGATCTGGTTGAGGAACTGCTGACCGCAATCGCGCCCGCCGTTGCCGCCCGGTTGCACCACGCCGCCGGTACACAGCACCGGGTCGTTGTAGTAGCCCTGGGTGTAGGTGATGCTGCGCGGCGAATACAACTCATACAGCGACGGCGCGCGGAAGCCTTCACTGTAGGCGCCGCGCACCACCAGTTCCTTGAGCGGCTGATAACGGAACGAATATTTCGGGTTGGTGGTGCTGCCGAAGTCGCTGTATTTGTCGTGACGCACCGCGGCGGACAATTCCAGGCTGTCGAGCACCGGCACGTTGATTTCCGCGTAGGCGGCTTTCACGCTGCGGTCGCCCTCGACACTGCCGGCCGGGTCGATGCCCAGGCTCTGGATGTCGCCGGCAAAGGCTTCGAAATCCTGGTGGAATTTCTCTTTGCGGTACTCGCCGCCCAGCGCCAGACCCGACGGGCCGGCACCGAACCAGTCACCGATCTCGCGGCTGATCCGCCCGTCGAAACCGGCGACCCGGCCGACCGCCGTGGAATAGGCGCCGTGGTAAGCGGCCTGATCGATGTATTGCTGACCGGCGCTGGTCTGCGGGCCGAACGGGTTGAGCAGGCCGCTGGCCAGACCGTCGATCATCGCCTGATCGCTGACGTAGCCGCTGGTGACGCTGGAGACGATCTTGTTCTGGTTGTACGAGGCGCCGACGTTGTAGTCCCAGCCGCCGACCAGGCCGTCGAAGCTCAGCAAAAAGCGCTGGCTGGTGTTCTGGTCTTTCGATTCGCGCGGGCCGGCGGCGGTTTCGCGCCAGTTCACGTCCACCGGTTGCGTCGGGTCGAGGGCGAAACCGGTGGGTGCCGGGGTGATGCCGTTGCCGGGGTAGTAGGGCGAGGACGAATCCAGGCTCAGGCCGGTCAATGGTGCAGGTCCCACGGCGGTGGCGTTGTTGTTGCGCGACCAGAAGTATTCGAGGTTGACGTTGTGGTCGTCGGCCAGTTTGCCGGTGGTCTTGCCGAAGAACGAAGTCTTCTCGGTCTCTGGCACCAGGTCGATGTACTCGCGGGTGCTGAAGCGGCAGAGGCCATCGCGGGCCACCAGGTTGGGGCCGTTGCAATTGCTGTTGGCCAGCGGGTTGGTGGCGTTGCCGTTCTGGCTGTAGTTGCCGGGGAACGCGGTGCCGGAGGTCTGGTCCAGGCCACGGCCGGGCACGTAGTCGCGGGCGAACGAACGGTCGTTGGCGTCGAGGTTCTGCTGCTTGTTGTAGTTGAACACGCCGAGCACGTTGAAGCGGTCCTGCTCCAGGTCGCCGTAGCCCCAGCTGGCGCTCATGTCCTTGGTCGCACCGCCGCCGCTGTGGGTCGGGGTTTCGCCGCCGAGGGTGAGCTGGCCGTCGGTCATGGATTTTTTGGTGATGAAGTTGATCACGCCGCCGATGGCGTCGGTGCCGTACAGGGCCGAGGCGCCGTCGCGCAGCACTTCCACGCGCTCGATCGCGGCAAACGGGATCATGTTCAGATCCACCGCGCCGCCGGCCGAGTTGGTGCCCGACAGGGCGTTGTTGGCCAGCCGGCGACCGTTGAGCAGCACCAGTGTCTTGTTCGCGCCGATGCCGCGCATGTCGGCGAACGAGGCGCCGCCGGTGGCCGAGCCGACCGAGCCAGCGCTGTTGTTGATCGACTGGCTGCCGGTGATGCGCTGCACCAGTTCGGCGGTGGTGGTCACGCCCTGTTTGCGCAGCTCATCGGCCTTGAGCACGGTGATCGGCACCGCCGTTTCCGCGTCGACCCGACGGATCGCCGAACCGGTGACTTCGACCCGTTGCAGTTGCGTGGTCGGTGCGACCACCGCAGCGGCGGCCGGGGCGTTGTTGTCGTCCTCGGCCGCCTGAACCCCGGCGCCCATCCCCATGGCCACCAGGTACAACGGAACGAAACGGTGGCGGGAAATCGTCGCCACCAGAGGTTTGAGCGTGAAGCGTGGAGTGTTCATCAGCATGGTTGTTTCCGACTTTGTTAGACGTTTATCGAAATGGCCTTGTGAGCCCTCTTTGCGCGGAGCACGGTGGTGCCGCGCCGCGAAAACCACTTTCTTCAAGCAAGCCGATCCCCTCCGAAGACGCGCTGCGTTTTTCGGTCGGCCGATTGCGACGGGATTCAACGAGCGGTGCCGGGCGCGTCCCTCACTGCGCGCCCGGCACCGCCGTCAGCGGGTGGTCATCACCGATATCTTGGTAATGCCCGAGCGCTCGATGGACGCCATGGCTTTGGCCACCTGGCCGTAATTCACGGCGGAGTCGGCCTGCAGCTGCACGCGCACTTCGGCGTCCCTGGCCTTGACCTCCTTGAGGCTGGCCTCCAGTGATTCCGGCGCCAGCTCGGTCTTGGCCAGGAAGAACTTGCCGTCCTGATCCACGCTGACCACCACCGGATCTTTCTTTTCGGCGGGGGCGACGGCGTCGGTTTTCGGCAGGTTGACCTTGATCGCGTTAGTCATCAGCGGCGCGGTGACGATGAACACCACCAGCAGCACGAGCATCACGTCCACCAGCGGCGTGACGTTCATTTCGCTGAGCACTTCATCGCTGTCTTGAGTGGAAAAGGACATCAGCTGGCCTCCCGCACGGCGGCCGTGGATTTGGCGATAGCCTGGCGGCTGATGGAAAACGCGCTGCGCGAGGCGAGGGCGTCGAAGTCGTGGGCGAAGTCATCCATGTCTGCCGAGGCCAGCTTCAGGCGTCGCAGGAAGAAGTTGTAAATCAGCACCGCCGGCACCGCGACGGCAATCCCCACACCGGTGGCGATCAGCGCGTGGCCGATCGGCCCGGCCACGGTTTCCAGGCTGGCCGAACCGCTGGCGCCGATGCTTTGCAGGGCTTCCATGATTCCCCACACGGTGCCGAACAGGCCAATGAACGGCGCGGTGCTGCCGATACTGGCGAGGATCGCCTGGCCGTTTTCCAGCGAGCGGCGTTCCTTCTGGATCTGTTGGCGCAGATTGCGTTCCAGTCGGTCGGAACGGTTGATGGTGTGCGCCAGTTGCTGGGTGGTGCGCGGGGATTCTTCTACCAGCAGGGCTTCGAACCCGCTGCTGGCGATCCGCGCGAGCGAGCCCGGATATTGGCTGGCGTGTTCGGCGGCGGTGAGCAAATCCGGCGCGCCCCAGAAGGCTTTGCTGAACTGCCGGTTCTGGGTTTTCTGGCGCAGGTATTGCGCCGACTTGACCAGCAGGATCGCCCAGCTGACCACGGAAAACAGCACCAGCCCCCAGAGCACGCCGGGGACAATCATCGAAGACAGAGAATCGTTCATGGCTACACCTCGCTTGCGTTAATCGGTTGTGAGTTCGGTTGTCGCGCCGTCATTGCGGCAATTTGAAATCGATGGTCTGGGTGGCGAAGCCGTCGATCGGTGTGTCACCGCGTTTGGCCGGAATGAACTTCCAGGCCTTCACCGCCGCGACCGCCGCGTCATCCAGTTGCGGCTTGCCGCTGGACTTGGTCACCGTCACCGAGCCTGCGCGACCGTTGGCCAGCACCTGAATCCGCAGCACCACGCTGCCTTCCCAGTTGCGCCGCAGGGCCAGCGACGGGTATTCCGGCGGCGGGTTGCCGAGGCTGGCGAGGCCGGATATCGCCGCCGTCTCTTTCACCGGGCCCGGTGCCGCCGCAGGTGCCGGTGGCGCGCTCGGAGTGGCCGGGGCGGCAGGCGCAGCCGGTTGCGCAGGGGCGGGCGGCGCTTTCGGCGGCTCGACCTTTTTCACCGGTTTGGGTTTCTCGACCGGTTTCGGTTTTTCGATCGGCTTGGGTTTCTCCACCGGTTTGGGCGGCGGCTTGACCGCGTCCTCGTCTTCCACCGGTTGTTCCGGCTCGGGCGGGGGCGGTGGTGGGGGCGGCGGCTCCGGTGTCGGCGGGGCCGGAGGTGTCGGGCTGGTCAGCTCGACGGTCATTTCCGGAATTTCCGGTGGCGTGGGCAGCGGCTCGGCCCTGGCCTGCTGGAAAAACCACCAGGCGCCGCCGTGTATCAACGCCGACACCGCTACCAGCAACAGCATCTGCTGTTTGTTCAGGCCGCCGGGCTGTGAAGTGTTGGCCTTATAGACGGGCCGATCCGCCACCGACGCAAGCGCTGCGTTCGGTAATGGCCCCGGCGGCGTTCTGTGCTTTACCGCATCGTTCATTAAAGCTCCCTCGGGTGGATGAAGGGCAATAAGGTGCCGTTCGAACAACACAGGGTTGTTCGAGTGAGTGGTCGCAACTTTCATACAGGTGTGCAGAAGCCGATAGTTAAACTATCTATTGAACAGGGCTTGTGCAGCTTGTTGCTTCAGTAATGCCGACTTCGATGGTTCATTGATCCGGTCCGTGGCTGTTCTTTTATAAGTGAGTGTGCAATTGAGTGGCGAACATCATTCTTGCCCTCATGGTTGATGCAATAGCAACCGCTGTGCCAAAGAGTGACCAATTGTGTAGCGGTTATTTCACGGATGATGCCTGTGTCGCATTTATATAAGTTTCATTGAGCACGCCGGTTTTCATGGGCGCATAACCTCCCGACGGCCCTGTTTGCAGGGCTTTTTTCGGGGCGAGACAGGCTTGGCGCGGTATCGCGCTGTTCAGCGAGATAGAGCGGCTGTTCTCGTGTCGGCCAGGACGCTTGATGGTGCGTGGCGGACTGATTTGGTGCGGGTCAGTGTTTTAGCGGGTCACAGGCGATATTCCTTGTTCTTGTCTAAATAAAGTAAGGCTCGGGGTAATGATTGACAGTGCAGTTTTGGTGCGCTTTGAACATTAACGCCGAACGGCGAAAGTTGTATCGATGTGCTGTCTGGAAGTTATTGTCGAACAATGTGTTGTTGCATTCATTAATGCAGCGCGCACGCAATGACTTCTTGCGTACTATTTAAAAAATAAATAGTGCAGGCGTTCAGGTAATAAAAGGAATGCACGGACTGTTCGCAGGACGAACACGGCGCAGGTACACGGGGACGCAGAGAAGAGTGTGGCGCAGCAGATGAAGATTCACGCGGTGAACTCCTTGTTGCCAGCTCGGATACGCGAACTTTTGGTTCGGTATCGCACCTTACAAGAACGCGGATAGCGTTCGCTGATTGCTCTTGGTGCGGGATGGGCACCGCCAGCGCTGTTTTGCGAGATCAGGGATTCGCAAGCTGCCGATCAATGCGCAATCCGTGCCAAATTCGATACAACAGCTATAAATAGGCCCAGGCAGGATGCCTTTCGCAGTGGAGGAGGGGTTATGTATCAGCTCTACGGACATCGCAATTCAGGGGCGGCGGCCATCGAGGCGGCGCTCGAGCTGTGCCAGGTGGCTTACCGCTTCATCGATATCGAGGCCAGCGCGGAAGCGGCGCAGGAGCTGGCGCGGCTCAACCCGCTCAAACAGATCCCGACCCTGCAACTGCCGGACGGCAGTGTCATCACCGAAAGTGCGGCAATCCTGATTCATCTGGGGTTGAGTTTCCCGCAATCCGGTCTGCTGCCCGCCACAGGCGCTGATCGGGATCAGGCGATTCGCGGTTTGGTGTACATCGTCAGCAATTGTTACGCGGCCATCGGCGTCATTGATTACCCCGAGCGCTGGCTGGTGATGCCGGACGAGGCCTCGCGGCAGAATCTGATGGCGGGTGCGCGGGAGCGACTGCACTGGACCTGGGAGGTGTTTGCCGACCAGTTCTCCGCCGAGCTGTACCTGGACGATGAAACGCCAGGGGCGCTGGATGTGCTGGCAGCGGTGGTCACGCGCTGGGCCGGTGCCCGCGAACACCTGCGCCAGGCTCGACCCGGTTTCCATGCGTGGCTGCAGCGCATCGACCGGCACCCGGTATTGGCGCCGGTCTTTGCGCGGCATTGGCCCGGTTAAGAAATCGAATCTGATGGTGATCGTTCCCACGCTCTGCGTGGGAATGCAGCCCGGGACGCTCCGCGTCCCAAAGCGTGACGCAGAGCGTCACAGGAGGCATTCCCACGCAGAGTGTGGGAACGAACATCAGGAGCGTGGGAACGATCAGGGTGGCGGCATCACTCGCCGCGAATGTACTGCTCCAGCTGTTTGATCAGCTCGGCCTGTTCGGCGATCGCTTCCTTGACCAGGTCGCCGATCGACAGCAGTCCGATCAGTTTGCCGTCCTCCACCACGGGCAAGTGACGCAGGCGTTTGTCGGACATGATGCCCAGGCAGGTGTCGACGGTCTGGTGAGTGTCCACCGTGATCACGTTCGCCACCATGATGTCGCGCACCGGCGTGCCCACCGACGAGCGCCCGTGCAGCACCAGTTTGCGCGCGTAGTCGCGCTCGCTGATGATACCCACCACTTTTTCGTCTTCCACCACGAGCAAGGCGCCGACGTTCTTCTCGGCCATTTTCATCAGCGCTTCGAGCACCATGTGATCGGGCTTGATCTGGTGCACTTCCTGATTTTTCTGATCTTTGAGCTTGAGCAGTTGGGCGACGGTTTTCATGGCGGTTACTCAGGTGTTGTCGTTGTTCTTCAAGCATCGTAGACCGTGGCGCACAGAGCAAGGTCGCAAAACGGCAGATAACACGCAAAAAACGTCATTTGACCGGGTTTTTCATGGCGAGGCCTTTGTCACCGGTTACGGCAATGCCGCGTAGAATGCCCGTCTGAATCAATTCTTGAGGTCGCAGTGGTGGATTTACAGCAGGGTTTTGTCCTGACCCGGCATTGGCGCGACACCCCGGCCGGCACTGAAGTCGAGTTCTGGCTGGCGACTGACGCCGGCCCGCGCCGTGTGCGTCTTGCGCATCAGCCGTCGGTGGCGTTCATCCCGGCGGCGCAGCGTGAGCAGGCCGAGCGGGTGCTGGCGGACGAAAAGAACGTCGAACTGCGCCCCCTCGCTTTGCAGGATTTCGAGCATCGCCCGGTGCTTGGGCTGTATTGCCAGCAGCACGGTCAGTTGATGCGCCTGGAGACCGCGCTCAACCGCCACGGTATCGACGTCTACGAAGCCGATGTGCGACCGCCCGAGCGTTACCTGATGGAGCGCTTCATCACCGCGCCGGTGTGGTTCGGCGGCACGCCCGATGCCGACGGTATGTTGCTCGACGCCCACCTAAAGCCTGCGCCCGACTATCGTCCGCAATTGCGCCTGGTCTCGCTGGACATCGAAACCACCGAGCAGGGCGAGTTGTATTCCATCGCGCTGGAGGGCTGCGGTGAACGCCAGGTGTACATGCTCGGCGCACCGAACGGCGATCACAGCATCGTCGATTTCGACCTTGAGTATTGCGAATCGCGCACCCTGATCCTCAAGAAACTCAACGACTGGTTCGCCCGTCACGACCCCGACGCGATCATCGGCTGGAACCTCGTGCAGTTCGACCTGCGCATTCTCCATGAACACGCCCGACGCCTCGGTGTGCCGCTCAAGCTCGGGCGCGACGGTGAGGAAATGCAGTGGCGCGAACACGGCAGCCGCAATCATTACTTCGCGGCAGCGGCGGGGCGGTTGATCATCGATGGCATCGAATCCCTGCGTTCGGCGACCTGGAGTTTCCCCTCGTTCAGCCTGGAAAACGTCGCCCAGACTCTGCTCGGCGAGGGCAAGTCGATCGACAACCCGTACCAGCGCATGGACGAGATCAACCGCATGTTCGCCGAGGACAAACCGGCGCTGGCCAAGTACAACCTCAAGGACTGTGAACTGGTCACGCGGATATTTGCCAGGACCGAGCTGCTGAAGTTTTTGCTCGAGCGCGCGAGCGTCACCGGTTTGCCGGCGGATCGCAGCGGCGGCTCGGTGGCAGCGTTCACGCACTTGTATATGCCGTTGATGCACCGTCAGGGTTTTGTGGCGCCGAACCTTGGTACCAATCCGCCGCAGGCCAGCCCCGGCGGATTTGTCATGGACTCGCAACCGGGGCTGTACGAATCGGTGCTGGTGCTCGACTACAAGAGCCTTTATCCGTCGATCATCCGCACCTTTCTGATTGACCCGGTGGGCTTGATCGAAGGCTTGCAGCATCCGGATGACGCCGATTCGGTGCCGGGTTTTCGCGGTGCGCGGTTCTCTCGCACCCGGCATTGCCTGCCGTCCATCGTCGCCCGGGTCGCCGAGGGCCGCGAGACCGCCAAACGCGAGCACAACGCGCCGTTGTCCCAGGCGCTGAAGATCATCATGAACGCCTTCTACGGCGTGCTCGGCTCCAGCGGTTGCCGGTTTTTCGATACGCGACTGGCGTCCTCGATCACCCTGCGCGGCCACGAAATCATGCTGCGTACCTGGCAGTTGATCGAGGCTCAGGGCCACGCGGTGATTTATGGCGATACCGATTCGACCTTCGTCTGGCTGCGTCGCCCCCACGGTCAGGAAGAGGCGTCGAACATTGGCCGGGCGCTGGTGCAGCACGTTAACGACTGGTGGCGCGAGCATGTGCGTGAGCAGTACGGGCTGGAAAGCGCCCTCGAATTGCAGTTCGAAACCCACTACAAACGGTTCCTGATGCCGACCATTCGTGGCGCGGAAGAGGGCAGCAAAAAGCGTTACGCCGGCCTGGTGACCCGCGCCGACGGCAGTGAGGAAATGGTCTACAAAGGCCTGGAGACCGTGCGCACCGACTGGTCGCTGCTGGCCCGGCAGTTTCAGCAGGAGCTTTACGAGCGGATTTTCCAGCGCAGGCCGTATCAGGATTACGTGCGCGAGTACGTGCGCAAGACCCTGGCCGGTGAGTTCGACGAGCGACTGGTTTACCGCAAGCGCCTGCGCCGCACCCTCGACGACTACGAACGCAACGTACCGCCGCATGTTCGTGCCGCGCGGCTGGCCGACGATTACAACGCGCAACACGGTCGCCCACGGCAATACCAGAACGGTGGCTGGATCAGCTACGTCATCACCCTGGCCGGCCCCGAGCCGCTGGAAGTGCGCCGCGCGGCCATCGACTACGACCACTACATCACCCGCCAGCTGCAACCGGTGGCGGATGCGATCCTGCCGTTTGTCGACGACGATTTCTCAACCCTGATCGGGGGGCAACTGGGCCTGTTTTGAGTCCAGCAGTTGCAGGGTCCATTCGTCCTGGATGCCGTGGAAATAACGCTCGAGCGCCTGATGCCAGAGACTGTCGTCGTCCGCGAACTGGGCGAACAACGTCATCGATGAGTGGAATTTCAGATCGTCCGGGTGGCCGAAGATGTCGGCAATCGAGCGTTGCTGCACATTCAGTACAAGCTGCGTGCAGGTCCGCAGCCGGGCGCCGAGCAGTTCATGGGCCAGATAGGCTCGAGCTTCCCCGGCGGAGCTGATGGCGAACCGCCGCGACATCTCGCTGCCCCCGAGCCCGGCGAACTGCGGGAACACGAACCACATCCAGTGGCTGCGTTTGCGGCCCTCGTCGAGCTCGCGCTGGACCCGTTCGAACACCGGGTCCTGGGCGAGCACGAAGCGTTGCAGGTTGAATGGATCGTCCTGATCAGTGCTTCTCATGGCGAAGCCCTCTGTCAGTCGGCGGTGGCTCAGACCATGGCCAGCCGCTGCTTGCGTTGTGGCGCGTGAAACGCCTGGTCCAGCGCCGCCAGATCCCCGGCATCAAGTTGCAGCTGCGCCGCCTGTGCATTGAGCTGCACGTGTTCCGGGCGCACGGCCTTGGGAATCGCAATCACGCCATCCTGACGCAGAATCCACGCCAGCGAAACCTGTGCCGGGGTCACGCCGTGACGAGTGGCAATCTGTTTCAGCACCGGCTCGGCCAGCATCGCACCGCCCTGGCCGATCGGGCAGTACGCCATCAACGGCATGCGCGCTTGCTGGCACCACGGCAGCAGGTCGAATTCGATGCCGCGTTCCTCCAGGTTGTACAGCACCTGATTGGTGGCGCAGACCGAACTCGACAGTTCCTCAAGATCGTCGACATCGAAGTTCGAGACGCCCCAACGGCCGATCTTGCCGTCTTCGCGCAAACGCTCGAAGGCCTCGACGGTTTCGTCCAGCGGATACTGGCCGCGCCAATGCAGCAGATAGAGATCGATGTAATCGGTGTCGAGCCGGCGCAGACTGCGCTCGCAGGCCTGGGGAATGCCTTTGCGGCTGGCGTTGTGCGGGTAGACCTTGCTCACCAGGAACACTTGATCGCGCAGGCCGGCAATGGCCTCGCCGACCACGCTTTCGGCACCGCCCTCGGCGTACATTTCGGCGGTGTCGATCAGGGTCATGCCCAGTTCGATACCGCTGCGCAGGGCAGCCACTTCACGCTTGTGCGCCGAGCGGTCTTCGCCCATGCGCCAGGTGCCCTGGCCAATCACCGGAACCTGCACGCCAGCCAATTCGAGGGTACGCATTCAAACCTCCTTTCTGAAACGGTCGATACCTTGAGTGGGCAGCAGGATAGCCCACGGGTTCCGTCCGGTTCCAGAAAGGAGGCGGGAGTGGTTACCTGGCGGAGAACTTCAACACAACGCTTTGGGTATAGGTCTGGCCGGGATCGAGGCGGGTACTCGGGAAGTTCGGCTGGTTCGGCGAATCCGGGTAGTGCTGGGTTTCCAGGGTGAACGCGCCCCAGTGCGGATAGACCTTGCCACCCTTGCCCTTGACCGTGCCGTCGAGGAAGTTGCTGGTGTAGAACTGCACGCCAGGTTCGGTGGTGAACAGTTGCAAGTGGCGGCCCGATTGCGGGTCGCTGACTTCGGCGGCGAGTTTGCTGACGTCACCCTTGGTGTCCAGCGCCCAGTTGAAATCGAAGCCACCCTGTTTCTCTTCGGCGAATTTCAGTTGCGGATGATCGGCCTTGATGTGCTGGCCGATGGCGGTGGGTTTGGTGAAGTCCATCGGCGTGCCGGCCACGGGGGCCAGTTCGCCCGTCGGGATCAGTTTGGCGGTGACCGGGGTGTAATGGCTGGCGTGCAGGGTGGCGACTTGCTTGAGGATGTCGCCATTGCCGGCGCCGGCGAGGTTGAAGTAGCTGTGGTTGGTCAGGTTGAGCACCGTGGGTTTGTCGGTGCTGGCCTTGTAGTCGATGCGCAGCTCGTTGGAGTCGGTGAGGCGGTAGGTCACTTCGGTGGTGAGATTGCCGGGGAACCCCATTTCACCATCCGCCGACAGGTAGGTCAGGGTCACGCCCACCGAATCCTTGTCTTTGGTTTGCGTTGCCTTCCAGACTTTTTTGTCGAAACCCTGAGTGCCGCCGTGCAAGGCGTTGGTCTTGTCGTTCTGCGGCACTTGATAGCGTTTGCCGTCGAGTTCGAAGGCACCATCGGCAAGACGATTGCCGAAGCGGCCGATGGTGGCGCCGAAGTACGCGGTGCCTTTCTGGTAACCCTGCACATCGTCGAAGCCGAGGACGATGTCGTCGAGCTTGCCGTGTTTGTCCGGCACTTGCAGCGCCTGCAAGGTGGCGCCGTAGGTGATGACCGTGGCCTGCATGCCGTGGCTGTTGCGCAGAATGTATTGCTCGACGGGCGTGCCGTCATTGGTCTTGCCGAAGGCTTTGTGTTCGCTGGACAGGCCGGCGGCCTGGGCGGAGAGAGTGGCGATCATCAGGGACAGTCCGAGGCCGCAAAGTGAGTGTCGGGATTGAAGCATGGTTGACCTTCCTTTTTGTTGTTGTTTTAAAAATCTCTAAATAGTCATGCTAATTGATGTTAAAGTGAAGATTTATAGCGGATTAAACGGTTAATGCAAAAATAAAGTCGGACTAAATTCCTTGGGCAGTGTGAACCGAAGATCGGGAATCCACGCCGGCACTGCACTTTTGCGAAATCCCCGGCTCTATCCATGGCCAGGGTGCGGTGACTTCCGCCGCACAGGAACGTGTCTGTCAAAGAATTCATGCCGAGAGTTTTGCACCCCATCGCTGCATTCATTCATCGCCCGTGCCTGCTGCTGGCCTGCCTGTCGACGCTGTTGCTCGGCGGTTGCAGCCATCAGGACGGCAACAACTTCATCACCCAGATGCGCGAGGGCAGGCCGCAGGAGTTTCTTCAGACCAGCGTCGATCGCATGGCCACGCTGGCGATGCGCGACAACCTCGACAGCCTCTATCGCTTGATGGGCAAGTTGTACCTGCGCAACCCGGACGAGTTGCGCAAATCAGGTTTTCTCGACATTCGTACCGCGGTCAAACAGGTGCGGCTGGCCGTCGAACAGCAACAACCGTTGCCGACCCTCGGCGGCAAAAAAGACCTGGCCGCGCTGAGCTATGCCATGAGCCCTGAATTTCTCGGCGACCGGGTCGGCGCGTTCATCTATGCGATCGGCAGCATGCTGGTCACCGCCCACGGCAACCGCACCGAGTTCTACATGACCGATGCGATCAACCCGACCTTCGTCAACAACGCCGCGCGCAACATCGAGAAAGCCACGTGGATCCTCGCCCAGCGGCAGAACAAGGAAGGCCAGCCGCTGCTGTTCTCCAACGAGATTTCCGAGGAGGGCAGCAATCTGAGCTTCGCCACGGAGTTCGGCAAAATCGTGGCGCGTCTGGATCTGCTGACCCAGATGCTCGACGAGCGCTACCGGCGCATCGGCCTGAATTACGCCCAGAGCCTGCTGTTTTTGAATTTCTTGCCCGTGCAGTGAGCCTGGTCGGGTAGAGTGGCGGACGATTGTGTTTGTATACAATTTTCTGTCCGATTTGACTCAAAGGGAGCTGCAACCGTCATGACCGACCCCGCAAGCGCCGAATACTCGAGCCTGGAACGTGCCGCCCGCACGGACAAACTGCCTTACGCCGCGCTGCTGGCGTTTGCCATGACCGGCTTCATCGCCATCCTCACCGAAACCCTGCCCGCCGGCCTGTTGCCGCAGATCGGCGCCGGCCTGGGCGTCAGCGAAGTGCTGGCCGGGCAACTGGTGACGCTGTATGCGCTGGGCTCGATTGTCGCGGCGATTCCGCTGACGGTCGCCACCCGCGGCTGGGGGCGCAAGCGGGTGCTGCTGATGACAGTCGGCGGGTTTCTGCTGTTCAACACCATCACCACCGTTTCCAGCCATTACGGTTTGACCCTGGCCTCGCGGTTTCTGGCCGGGATGGCGGCGGGGCTGTCGTGGGGGATCATGGCCGGTTACGCGCGCGGAATCGTGCCGGTGCATCAGCAAGGTCGGGCGCTGGCGATTGCCATGCTCGGCACCCCGGTGGCCCTGTCGCTGGGTACGCCGGCCGGCACCTGGCTGGGCAATGCAATCGGCTGGCGCGCCTCGTTCGGGATCATGTCGGCACTGGCGCTGGTACTGGCGGCCTGGATCGTCATTGCCGTGCCGGATCGTCCCGGCCAGGCCCGTGCCGAACGGTTGCCGTTGATGCAGTCGCTGCGTTTGCCCGGTGTACGCCCGGTGTTGTTCGTGGTGCTGACCTGGATGCTCGGCCACAACATTCTCTACACCTACATCGCGCCGTTTCTGACGCAGGCCGGTCTTGGCGAGCGGGTTGACCTGGTACTGCTGGTCTTCGGCCTGTGTTCGTTGCTGGGGATCTGGATCATCGGCCTGCTGGTGGATCGCTGGTTGCGCGGACTGGCGCTGATCAGCCTCGCGGTGTTTGCCGTGACCGCACTGGTGCTGGCACTGGTCGCCCCATCGCCCTGGCTGATTTATGCGTGCATGGCGGTGTGGGGCCTGTCGTTCGGCGGCTCGGCGACATTGCTGCTGACGGCCGCAGCGGACTCTGCCGGGGAACATGTGGATGTGGTGCAGGCAATGCTCACCACCTCGTGGAACGTGGCGATCGCCGGCGGCGGCTTGTTTGGCGGCTTGCTGCTGGACCGGGCAGGGGCGATGTCGTTTCCGTGGGCGTTGCTGATCCTGTCGCTGATCGCACTGGCTACCGTCTGGCTCAACAGCACCCACAGTTTCAAACCGGGCCGGCGGCAGCACTGACACTCAAGAAATGGCATAACGATAGATCGGATCGATATAGGTGGTTATAAGAAAAATCGCTATGCTGCGGGCCAGATTTTTCCTGTTGTCTTCTGGATGTCTTCATGGAATTGGCAAATTTCGGCCTGGTGATTGCCGGGCTGGTGGTGGGGTTCATCGTTGGCATGACCGGTGTTGGCGGCGGTTCGTTGATGACGCCGATCCTGCTCTGGTTCGGCATCAATCCGGCCACGGCGGTGGGCACGGATCTGCTGTACGCGGCCATCACCAAATCCAGCGGCGTGCTGGTGCACAGGAAAAACAAGAATATCGACTGGGCCATTACCGGCTGGCTGACCCTGGGCAGTGTCCCGGCAGTGGCGATGACCTTGTGGTTCCTCAGCACCCTGCACACCGCGCCGGACGCGATGAACGCCATCATCAAGCAGGCACTCGGCTTCGTGCTGTTCGCCACCGCGCTGGCGATTCTGTTCAAGAAGCGCCTGCTGGAATTCGCCCACAAACGTGCCGGCGGTAACTACAACCCCAGCGGCGCGCGCCTGAATGTCATGACCGTGATCACCGGTCTGATCCTCGGCACCATGGTCGCCCTGACCTCCATCGGCGCCGGCGCCCTCGGCACCGTCGCGCTGTTCATCCTTTATCCGCTGCTGCCGACCCGCCGCCTGGTCGGCACCGAAATCGCCCACGCCGTACCGCTGACCCTGGTCGCCGGCCTCGGCCACGCGAGCATGGGCAACATGGACTGGGGTGTGCTGGGTTTCCTGCTGGTGGGCTCGTTGCCGGGCATCTGGCTCGGCAGCCACCTGACCGGCCGCGTCTCCGATGAACTTCTGCGCCCGTGCCTGGCGACGATGCTGGTGTTGATCGGTTACAAACTGGCGTTCTGATCGGCGAGCATCTATGACCCCGAAGGCTCAAGCATCCGGCTGACGCGGTCATAAAAGGTAAACAAACGGGCGACAGGATCGCGCCCGTCCGGTTGCGCAAAACCGGTGCTGACCTAAGCTTTGGGCAAGGCGAAACACTTTTGCCGGGCACCACCCGGAACAATCGCCGCGATGCGCAATCATTAGAGCGTGGATATCAAAAGGAGATGCGCATGCTCATCAGGTCACTGACCCTGACACTCTTGCTGGCGATTGCCGGCCCCCTGTTCGCCGCCGACGGCGATTCCCCTCTGGACGTCGACAAGGGCATTAACCGCCCGGTGATCGTGATCGCTTCCAGTACGGTCGATTCTTATTGGGTCAGCCTGAAAAAAGCGCTGGACGACCCGGCCAACAAACAAGGCATCGCCGACCGCAAGATCAAGGTCTACACCATCCTGAGCATGAGCGGTCAGGTCGATGGCAAAAGCATGGAGCAGCAGCAGACCATGGCGTTGCTGCGCTCGCTGAAGCTGGGCGCCGGGGCGTATCCGAAAGTGTTTCTGGTGGGCAAGGATGGTGAGACCAAACTGTCGGCTTCGGGGGAGGAAGCCGCGACGGTCGACCTGAAGAAAATTTTCGACACCATCGATGCGCTGCCTGCCGCCGAGAAAGAAACCACTTCCACCGTGGTGACGGCGCCGGCTGCTGCAGAACCGGCCCCGGCCAAAGGCGCGAAAGGGACAAAACCGACGAAGCCGACCAAACCGGCCAAGCCACCGGAAATGCCGGATGATTGATTGAGGCAGGCTCTGAATGAAAATGGCGAACGTTATAAAGCGTTCGCCATTTTTTTTGCCCGCCGGAATGACCCCGATGCTTTGAATATCAGGTCATGAGCTGACGGATGACATTGACCAGAACCGGAGAAAAAGCCGCGAGCTGGCCATTCTTGGGAGTCAACATGTCATCAAGGAGAATGCCCAGTAGCTCTTCATCTTCAAGGTCATCGGGTTGCATGCCTCCTGTAAAGATCAGCTGATCAACCAGCTGTTTCCGCGCCCCTATGAGTCCGCGATTGCTTTCTTCGGTATGACCGAGATTCAAGATTTCCAAGGCTGAATTTGCGCGTTCGGTTTTGCCGGTCACTCTACCGGACAGGTAAAACTTCAATTCCGACTCGCACTCCTCCATCAAGGGCGTCAGATCCAGTGGGCGGGTGCCTCGATGATGTCCACATTGATTCTGGCGCTGGCAACTGGCGACGATGTTGGTGAACTCCAATGTGCGATTGGGGGCCTTATCCTGGGCTTCAACGTGCTCGTTATGTGAGTTGTCGCCTGCAATGGTCTGGCAGCAATAGGCGCAAAGGCTGAACTGTTCCGCTATACAGGCCGTGCGCACGCTCACACGTTCTTCGCTGGGCAGGTCCCGGTAACGTAATGTTGTGTTGGCGCGTTTCCATCTGATGAGTTGTTCCGGCTCGGCTCCCTTGGTGATCTTACGCACGACGCAGCTCCAGCTTGCGCAGCAACAGCGCTGCTTTCGCCAGTTCGATATGACCGTCTGGAAGTTCTTCTGCCAGTTCGGCGAATAGCTTCTGTGCGGTTTCCAGATCACCGTCCTGCAAGCGTTCGAGCAACGCGTTCAAGCGTTTTTGAACGTCGCTGTTGCGGATATCGGTGTCCATGACTTCCAGCAGCACCTGATTGGCATCGAGTCCGTATAGGCCGTTGTGTTCGTGGAGTTCACCGTCATTGAGCACGTAAACCAGAACATCCTTGGCGTCACTAATGACCAGTGGCGAATGGGTGGTCAGCACGAACTGGCAGTTGGGGAAGGTTTCGCTCAGTTGGCGGATCAAGCTGCGTTGCCATTTTGGGTGCAGGTGCAGATCCACTTCGTCGATCAGCACGATGCCGTCGCCATGGAGTGGGTTGTCCAGGGACTGGTTCATCATCGCCAAACGGCGGGCGATATCACCGACCAGCGCCATCATCGACTTCTCGCCTTGAGAGAGCTGGGCGACGTTGAGGGTGACGCCATCCTTGTCGATGGCCATGTGCAGGCGCGGTTTGCGTTGCACGCGCAGGTTGGTGAAGCCGGGCATGAACGCGGCGATGGCGGAGCGCACGGCAGTCAGTTGGCGGTCGCGGGAGGAGGCTTTCAGTTTGGACAGGGTTTGCCAGACCTCGCTGTCCGAGCCGAATTTTTCGGAGATTTCAGCCAGTGCAGTGTCGGAAATACCGGTTTCGTTTTCGCTGTCTTCGCGTTCGCGGAACCACTCGAAGAAACGGCGGAAGTCGACGCCTCGGTTGAGCGAGTTGTCGTAGCCGTCGAGTTGGTCGAAGGTGTGTTTGGTTTTGATTTTTAGCGGGATTTCGAGCACGGAGCGCTCTACTGGGTAGTACGCGATCAGCGGTAGCGACGCCTTTTCATCGGTTGTGAGCTGATTCCGATAGTGGTCTGCAAGAGCGGAAGCATCGGTCAACGAACTAAAGAATGTTGCTTTTCGCCCTTGTCGCGTACGCGCTACACCCCATGCAAAGAGGTGAGAGTTTTTCTCTGCATCGGGAGCATGAGTCCGTGGATGCGTTAAATCTGCAACTTCAATGACCACAAGCGCGCTGGACGCCCCGTTACGAATAGCTTCATCCGTAATGTGGTTGCCATTGCCCTTCTCGTTGCGAACTCTAGCTACAAACCAACTGAGTGAAACGGCTAATGATGTTAAGAGAGTAGTTTTACCTGCGCCGTTATTGCCTACAAGCACCGTGACATTTGAGGTGTGGCTTTTTGTTGGCGCCAACTGAATCTCAAGATCGGTGAACCGACTGATATTTTCGACAAAGAATTTGTTGATTTCCATTGCAACGCCCTTTGAGGGTCAGCCGGATTAGAGAATTTGACGAGCATTATGTCATCCCCTGCCCAAGATTGATCTGGTGCAGTTTAGATACATCCATTCCAATCGCTCATCTTTGAAAAATAGTTACCGCACATGTCACGTAATCTAGCTGCGCAAAGGCCTTCAATGCCGTCGGAGATTTCCTTCAAAACGCGGCGGCGTTGGTGAACTGGTGGCTCGAGTCGTACGCCGATAACCTTTCCGGGCCGCTGCAAAATCAGCGGTCGGATGTGGAAGTCCGGTTTTAGATTCATTCACCAAGCCTCATAAAGCGCATGGCGACATCTTTTATGTCAACATCGCGGCCTTTTGGTGGCTGTACGCGGGAGCGCTTTCGAGTGCGCCGGGTTCGGGTGATTGGCTCGGTCTTCCACACCTGCGTACAGCTGCCACCCTCATGTGGAAGTGAGATGGGTAGCGTTCTCAGCAATCCCCATTGGAGTTACACCCATGAAGAAAACGGATTTCGAATCACCTGAAATTTGCACCGAATCAACCAAGCCCCGCTACATCCCCATCACCGGCATCGACTGCCAGATCCCCTGTCTACTGATCGACCGCGAAGCCCCGGTTGACGTACTCCACGGCACCGCTGCCTACCGCTTGCGCAGCGTGACGCAACTGCTAGAAACCCTTTCGCTCAGCGACGGTACAGGCCACGACGCATTACTGCTGCAGGACTTCGCCCGGGTGCTGGCAATCCCGCTGCGCGACAGCTGCGATCTGATGGATGTACTGGGCTGGAAGCTACAGGCGTAGTTTTCAACCTCCCAGACAAAAACGGGCGATCTTCTCAGACCGCCTGTTTTTTTATGGCGTGCTTATCGGGTCAATTCCCCGAGAATCCTGTGCGCAATCTTCACCCGTTCTCCATTCGGATAGTTGCGGTTCGCCAGAATCACGATCCCGACTTTCTTCGATGGCACGAACGCGACATACGCGCCGTAGCCAGCGGTGGAACCCGTCTTGTTCAGCAGCACGTTCGCCGGTTCAGGCTGTGGCGGATTCAGCCATTTGACCTTGTGCGGTTCCATGGCCATTGGCGTCGAGTTGCCGTCCAGCAGGCGTTCGAGGCTGATCGGGTAGGCGTAGCGTTCCCAGCCCAGGCCCTGGGTCATGTCACCAACGGTGTAGTAGCCGGAGTGGGTGAGGGCGATGGCTTTTTGCAGCGGTGTTTCGAGTCTGGTGGTGTCGAGGTTGGCCTCGACGTATTGCAGCAGGTCGGCGGCACTGGTTTTTACGCCGTAGGCTTCGGAATCCAGTGCGCCGGGGCTGACGCGAACCGGTTTGTTGGTCTTGTCATAGCCCTGGGCATAGAGCTTTTGTTCAGACGCGGGCACCGACAGGTAGGTGTGCTTGATTCCGAGTTTCGGCAGCAGGGTTTCAGTCATGACTTGATTGAATGGCTGGCCCAGGCTTTTCGCCGCCAGGTAACCGAACAAGCCAATGCTCGGGTTGGAATACAGACGCTGGCTACCGGCCGGAAACGTCGGTTTCCAGTGTTGGTAATAGCCGAGCATCTTGTCGGCAGAATCCGCGGCATCCGGAAATTGCAGTGGCAGGCCACCGGCGCTGTAGGTGCCCAGTTGCAGCAGGCTGATGTGGTCGAAGGCGCTGCCTTTCAGCTCGGGCCAGTGCTGGCTGGCCTTGTCGGAGAATTGCAGTTTGCCGCTGGCCTGGGCGTAGGCGGCGAGGGTTGCGGTGAAGGTTTTGCTCACCGAGCCGATTTCGAACAGGGTGTTTTCATTCACCGCTTGCCCGGTGCTCTTGTCGGCGACCCCGTAGTTAAAGTAATGCGCCTTGCCATCGACGGTCACGGCCACGGCCAGCCCCGCGATGTCCTGTTGCTGCATGACTGGCGTCACAGTGGCCTTGACCAGCGCTTGCAACTGGTCGTCGGTTTGCGGGGCGGCCAGGCAAGTGGCTGCGCCGAAGAGGAGTCCAAAAGCGCTGAAGGACTTGAGTTTGTTCAGGTTGATCGAAGACATGCTTGAACCACTCTCCATGAGTGTTGATGGTGTTATCCCGCTACACTGCGAGCGTTTTTCATCGGGTTGCTGATCAGCGCCGCAAATCTAGGCAGTCCCGCGTCTTTCGACAAACGATGAAATCTCGGACGAGCCATTAGAAAAATTTGGGATTTGGCATGATTCGACCTCAATTGCCATTAAATGCATTACGCGCTTTTGAAGCTTCCGCGCGCCACCTCAGTTTCACCCGTGCCGCCGTGGAGTTGTGTGTGACTCAGGCGGCCGTCAGCCATCAGGTCAAAAGCCTGGAGGCGCAACTCGGCGTGATCCTGTTCAAACGCCTGCCCCGTGGGCTGATGCTGACCGGTGAGGGCGAAACCCTGCTGCCGGTGCTGACCACATCGTTCGATCATATTGCGCAAATGCTCGAGCGTCTGGCGGGCGGGCAATATCGGGAAATGCTTACGGTCGGTGCGGTGGGCACCTTCGCGGTGGGCTGGTTGTTGCCGAGGCTGGCGGACTTTCAGGCGAAACATCCGCTCATAGATTTGCGGCTGTCGACCAACAACAATCGGGTGGACGTCGCCGCCGAAGGCCTGGATTACGCGATCCGGTTCGGCGCCGGGGCGTGGCACGGCATCGAGGCGACCCGTTTGCTTGAGGCGCCATTGTCGGTGCTCTGCGTGCCGGAAATTGCCCGACAGTTGCACACGCCGGGGGACCTTTTGCAGCAACGTTTGTTGCGTTCTTATCGCACCGATGAGTGGCCGGAATGGTTTCACGCGGCGGGTCTGGCGACGCATGCCGCGCCGCCCCAGAGCATTGTGTTCGACTCGTCGCTGGCGATGATGGAAGCGGCGCTGCAGGGCGGCGGGGTAGCGTTGGCGCCGCCGTTGATGTTTGCCCGGCAACTGGCGGCGGATTTGATCCGCCAACCCTTTGCCATCGAAATCACCACCGGCAGCTATTGGCTGACGCGCTTGCAGTCACGGCCGGAGACTTCGGCGATGGCAGCGTTCAAGCATTGGTTGCTGGAAATTTCAGACTAGTGAACGTCCTTGTGGGAGCGAGCTTGCTCGCGAAGACGGCCTCAAATTCGAAAAATTTATCGACTGACGCTCCGCCATCGTCGGATCGCCGCCCGGAGCAAGCTCGACCCCACAGGGTATTGCGGTGAATCCGGCTTAGCGCACCAGACACGGCTTCTTGTTATCGAACGTCCAGCCCGGAATCAGAAACTGCATCGCCACGCTGTCATCCCGCGCACCCAGCCCCATGCCTTTATAGAGCTCGTGGGCCTTGGCCACCTGGTCCATGTCCAGTTCCACGCCCAGCCCCGGCTTCTTCGGCACCTGTACGCAGCCGTCAACGATTTGCAGCGGCGCTTTGGTCAGGCGCTGGCCGTCCTGCCAGATCCAGTGAGTGTCGATGGCGGTGATGTCACCCGGTGCGGCGGCCGCGACGTGGGTGAACATCGCCAGGGAAATGTCGAAGTGGTTGTTGGAGTGCGAGCCCCAGGTCAGGCCCCACTCGTGGCACATCTGCGCCACGCGCACCGAACCCTGCATGGTCCAGAAGTGTGGGTCGGCCAGCGGGATGTCCACCGACTGCAACTGAATCGCATGGCCCATCTCGCGCCAGTCGGTGGCGATCATGTTGGTGGCGGTTTTCAGGCCGGTGGCGCGGCGAAATTCGGCCATCACTTCACGGCCCGAATAGCCGTTTTCCGCACCACACGGATCTTCGGCATACGCCAGCACATGATGCTGGTCGCGACACAGACGAATCGCTTCTTTCAGTGACCACGCGCCGTTTGGATCAAGCGTAATTCGCGCATCGGGGAAGCGCTCGGCCAGTGCTGTCACCGCTTCAATTTCGGCATCGCCGCTGAGCACACCGCCCTTGAGCTTGAAGTCCTTGAAGCCATAGCGCGCATGAGCAGCTTCGGCCAGGCGCACCACGGCGTCAGCGGTCATGGCTTGCTCGTGACGCACGCGGAACCAGTCGTTGTCGGCATCCGGTTCGCTGCGGTAAGCGAGGTCGGTTGCCCGGCGATCGCCCACGTAGAACAGATAGCCGAGCATCTTCACTTCATCACGCTGCTGGCCTTCGCCAAGCAGTGCGGCGACCGGCACATCGAGGTGCTGGCCGAGCAGGTCGAGCAGGGCGGCTTCGAGCCCGGTGACCGCGTGAATGGTGATGCGCAGGTCGAAGGTTTGCAGGCCACGGCCGCCGGCATCGCGGTCGGCGAAGGTCTGGCGCACCTGGTTGAGGATCTTCTGATACGTGCCGATCGGGTTGCCGACCACCAGGCTGCGGGCGTCTTCGAGGGTCTGGCGAATGCGTTCGCCGCCGGGCACTTCACCGACGCCGGTGTGGCCGGCGTTGTCCTTGAGGATGACGATGTTGCGGGTGAAGAACGGCCCGTGGGCACCGCTCAGATTGAGCAGCATGCCGTCGTGGCCAGCCACCGGAATGACTTGCATCTCGGTGATGATCGGAGCTTTGGCGATGTCGTGTGCGGTCATGTCGGGTTGTCCTTTCAAGCGTGTTTCGGCGCGGTATCGGCCACGGAGACGTCAGGTGCGGATTTGGGTGTCATGCGGGCGGCGAACACGATGATGGCGGCGATGATCGAGGTCGCGGCCAGACCATAGAGGCCGCCCTGGATCGAGCCGGTGTGTTGTTCCAGCAAGCCGAAAGTGGTGGGGGCGACGAAGCCGCCGAGATTGCCCACCGAGTTGATCAGCGCGATCACGGCGGCGGCAATCCGCGCATCGAGATAGGCCTGCGGAATCGGCCAGAACAGCGACGATGCGGATTTGAAACCCAGCGCGGCAAAGCAGATCGCAACGAAGGCAAAAATCGGCCCGCCGGTGGTGGACATGAACATCCCCGCAGCGGCGATCAGCAACGCCGTGGCGACCCACGCCTGCTGGTGTTTCCACTTCGCCGAGAACGAGGCGAACGCGTACATGCCGATGATCGACAGCAACCACGGAATCGAGTTGAACAGGCCGACCTGGAAGTCACTCATCTCGCCCATTTTCTTGATGATGCTCGGCAGCCAGAAGGTCGCCGCGTAGATGGTCAATTGAATGAAGAAGTAGATCAGGCAGAACAGGATGATCTGGCGATCCTTGAGCAGTTTGCCCAGCGACGGCCGGATTGGCGTCGCGGCTTCGCGGGCCTTCTGTTCATCGTCGATGGCCTTGACCAGGGCGTCCTGTTCGGCGCGGGTCAGCCACTTGGCGTCGTGGGGTTTGGCGTCGAGCCAGAACCACACGAATACGCACAGGCAGACCGAGAACATCCCCTCAATGAAGTACATCCACTGCCAGCCGTGCATGCCCAGACCTTCGATCTGTAACAGCAAGCCGGACAACGGGCCGGAAATCAGCGAGGCCACCGCCGAACCGCTCAAGAAAATCGCAATTGCCTTGCCGCGCTCGGCTCCCGGCAACCAACGAGTGAAGTAGTAGATCACTCCGGGAAAGAATCCGGCCTCGGCCACGCCGAGCAGAAATCGCAGGATGTAGAAGTGGGCTTCGTTCTGGATGAACGCCATGCCGGCGGCCACCAGGCCCCAGGTGAGCATGATGCGGGTCAGCCAGATTCGTGCGCCGACCTTTTGCAGCAGCATGTTGGAAGGGACTTCGAACAGCGCGTAACCGATGAAGAACAGACCGGCACCGAAACCATAGGCCGCGGCACCGATGCCGAGGTCGTGTTCCATGTGGGTGCGGACGAAGCCGATGTTCACCCGGTCAATGTAATTGACGATGAACATGATGACGAACAGCGGCAGGACGTGGCGTTTGACTTTGGCAATGGTGGAGGACAGCGCGGAATTGGCGCCCTCGTTCATCCCGGCAATGGATGATTTCACTTGGTTTTCTCCCACTCGTTATTTTTATGCGGGGTTTGGCTGGATGTTGCGTTGTTGATAGACATCATACAACTGCGTTTTTTTGTCCTACAAGTGGGGGCGCTCAATCAAATTTATCTACGGCGAAGGTTTTTTATGCTTTTCTGGATTCGAAGTGCCGTATTTATTGGGCTTTAAAGGGTGGTTGCGGGGTTGAACTGTGGAGTGCCAACCCAGCGAATGTGGAGTGATGGCGTGAAGGTATTGAAAGTTCTTAAACGAAAAATGGTTGTTGTCATACAAGTTGAGCGCTTGAAATCATAGGAGCTCATACAAGTCATCGTCTGCAGTGCTACGATCGGAATGCCCCGTTCACCGGATCCGACCATGCAAGAAGACCTCGACGCCCCCGCCCGTAAACGCGCCCACAACCTGGCCCATGACCTGGTGGAGAAACTGACCCAGAGCATCCTGCTCGGCCAGATGCTGCCCGGTGACAAGTTGCCGTCGGAAAACTCGATCGTTCAGGAGCACGGCGTCAGCCGCACCGTGGTGCGTGAGGCGATTTCCAAATTGCAGGCGTCGGGGTTGGTGGAGACGCGGCACGGCATCGGCACCTTCGTGATCGAACGCGTGCCGGAGCAGGGGTTGCGGCTGAATGTCGACACCGCGCTGGGGGTGCGCAGTATTCTTGAATTGCGCATGGGGCTGGAGACGCAAGCAGCAGCACTGGCCGCGCAGCGTCGTTCCGAACAGCAACTGTTGCAGATGCGTCAGGCGCTGGACGACTACCAGCGTCTATTGGCCAACAACGACAGTTGCGTCGAGGCCGATCGGCGCTTCCACCTGTTGATTGCCGAAGCCACCGGCAATGTCTGCTTCACCGAAATCATGCAGCATCTGGGCAGCGCGATGATCCCGCGCACTCGGGTCAATGCGGCCGAGCGAGGGGCGGTGGATTTGAGCAAGCTCGGGCAACTGGCGAATCTCGAACATGAAGCGATCCTCAACGCGATCAAGCGTCAGGACCCCGACGCGGCGCGCGCGGCGATGTGGCTGCACCTGACCAACAGTCGTGATCGGTTTTCAGCCACGAATTGAAGCCGCCGGTTCGATAGCTGCGACTAAACAGCGCCGAGATCGCGCATCAACAAGCCGAAGCGCAGATCCACCGCATCCGGAATCGGCAGATACACGGTGTGCCCATCCCCCGGGGCTACGTCGATGGTTTCGCCCTTGAGGTTCTGCAACTCATGCAGATCAAAATGGAAATTGCCCTTGGGTGTCATCAGTTCCAGGTGATCGCCCAGTGCAAAGCGGTTCTTCACTTTGACCTCGGCCAGACGATCCCGGCGCTCGCCGGTCAGTTCGCCGACAAACTGCTGACGCTCCGACACTGAGCTGCCGTTCTGGTAGTTCTGGTATTCGTCATGCACATGGCGGCGCAGGAAACCTTCGGTGTAGCCGCGCTGGGCGAGGGATTCAAGATCGGTCATCAGGCTGCGGTCGAACTCGCGGCCGGCCACCGCGTCGTCGATGGCCCGGCGATAGACCTGGGTGGTGCGTGCGCAATAGAAGTGCGATTTGGTCCGGCCTTCGATCTTCAGTGAGTGCACGCCCATGCGGGTCAGGCGCTCGACGTGCTGCACCGCGCGCAGGTCCTTGGCGTTCATGATGTAGGTGCCGTGCTCGTCTTCGAAGGCCGGCATCATCTCGCCGGGACGGTTGGCTTCCTGCAACAGGAACACCTGATCGGTGGGGGTGCCGAGGCCGAGGGTCGGTTGCGGTTCGAAGGTCTGCACGATTTCGCCGAGCTGGTTTTCCGTGGCTTCCTGCGCCGAATATTTCCAGCGGCAGGCGTTGGTGCAGGTGCCCTGATTGGCGTCACGCTTGTTCATGTAGCCCGAGAGCAGGCAGCGGCCGGAATAGGCCATGCACAGTGCGCCGTGCACGAACACTTCCAGCTCCATGCCCGGCACCTGTTCGCGGATTTCGCCGATCTCTTCCAGCGACAGTTCACGGGACAGGATGATCCGGCTCAGCCCCTGTTGCTGCCAGAACTCGACGCTCGCCCAGTTCACCGTGTTGGCCTGCACCGACAGGTGGATCGGCATCTGCGGAAAGTGTCGGCGCACCAGCATGATCAGGCCGGGGTCGGACATGATCAGCGCGTCCGGCGCCATCTCGATCACTGGCGCCAGATCCTTGAGGAAGGTCTTCAGTTTGGCGTTGTGCGGCGCGATATTGACCACCACGTAGAAGCGTTTGCCCTGGGTCTGGGCTTCGCGAATGCCGAGCGCCAGATTGGCGTGATCGAACTCGTTGTTGCGCACCCGCAGGCTGTAGCGCGGCTGGCCGGCATACACCGCATCAGCCCCATAGGCAAAGGCGTAACGCATGGTTTTCAGGGTGCCGGCGGGGGCGAGCAGTTCGGGAGTGAAAGAGGTCGTCATGGCGGCGTCGGTCGCAAAAGCGCGGCAGGGTAGAGCAGTTGCACCGAGGGTTTATTGATCTGGATCTATGCTCCATGAAGAAACAGGGCACTCGCGCCGACGCTGGCTGACTAAACGGGACGGGCGCGGGTGGCGCCTGACTGACCTGGACCGGACATGAACCAAAAGAGTCTGCAATTCAAATCCCTCACCGTGCTGCTATTGCTGGTGACGGTCGCCTTTATCTGGATCCTGTTGCCGTTCTACGGCGCGGTGTTCTGGGCGGTGATACTTGGCATCCTGTTTGCGCCGATGCAACGCCGGTTGCAATTGAAATTCGGCTGGCAACGCAACCTGACGTCGCTGTGTACTTTGAGCATCTGCCTGGTGATCGCGATCCTGCCGGTGATCGTCATCGGCGTACTGCTGGTGCAGGAAGGCGCGACGCTCTACGACAACATCGAAAGCGGCAAGCTCGATATCGGCGCGTATCTGGCGCAGTTCAAGCACAGTCTGCCGCCGTACTTTCAGCACCTTCTCGACCGCTTCGGATTGGGCGAACTCAATGCCTTGCGCGAGAAGATCGTCAAGGCTTCGATGCAGGGCAGCCAAGTACTGGCAACTCAGGCATTCAGTTTCGGCCAGGGCACTTTCGAGTTCGTGGTGAGTTTCTTCATCATGCTGTACCTGTTGTTTTTCTTTCTGCGCGATGGTGCCGATCTGGCGCGCAAGGTGCGCACGGCGATACCGCTGGAAGAACATCACAAGCGTCGTTTGCAGCTGAAGTTCAACCGCGTGGTGCGCGCGACGGTAAAGGGCAACCTCGTGGTCGCGATTACTCAAGGGGCTTTGGGCGGGGCGATATTCTGGTTTCTCGACATTCCCAGTGCGTTGCTCTGGGCGGTGCTGATGGCATTTCTGTCGCTGTTGCCGGCGGTGGGTGCGGGGATCGTCTGGGCGCCGGTGGCCGTTTACTTCCTGCTCAGCGGGATGATCTGGCAGGGCGTGGTGCTGGGATTGTTCGGGGTGTTCGTGATCGGTCTGGTGGATAACCTGTTGCGCCCGATCCTGGTGGGCAAGGATACCCGGATGCCGGACTACATGATCCTGATTTCGACGTTGGGCGGAATGGCGGTCTTTGGCCTCAATGGTTTCGTGATCGGGCCGCTGATCGCTGCATTGTTCATGTCGAGTTGGGCGCTGTTCATCGAAACCAGACCAAAAGTGCAGTTGCCTTAAGCCTTGAACGGGTCGTTGAGCAGTTGTTGCGACAGCGCCTGCGCCGCTGGCAAGGACGTGAGCGGGCCGCTGACGGGCTCGCCGTCGCGCACCAGATACCAGCAGGCGAGCAGGCCCAACTCTCTGAGCGATGCGGGAACGGCGCTACCGATAACGGACATGATTTGAACCTGGGCCATGAAAAGTACCTCCATCAATCTGTGGAGCTACCTTAGGGAATTGGCCGTTTCAGGGACAATCAACGCTTTCGATAGTGGTCATTGATGCCAGTGAGGGCTGGCTCAATCCACCACTTGATCGAGCATGTGAATGATCTCGTGTTCGTTGAGAAAGCCCTTGCGGACCAGGTTTTCCGCCAGCAGCGAGAGAAATTTCGCCGTGCGGTGGCCTTCCAGGTGCTTGAGTTCGGTCAGGGTGTTGTAGACCTTGCTCGAAGTGCATAAGCCGACGATACGGTGAGGATTCTGTGTAGGCATTCAAGTCGTCCTTGTTGTTATCAACCTGTTGTATGCGGACGGATTCAGAGTGCAGTTCCGTCATGATAAATAGATGACCGTTGTGTTTTGCCCCTTACGGTCGAGTCCATCATGCCGACTTTAGCGGTTCAAACTGTCCCCACAACGACCTTGGCGAAATTTTTTCAGACCTTGGCCGACGGACGGTCAGCTTTCCCGGAGGCAATAAAAAGCCCCGCTATCAAGCGGGGCCTTGTGTACCGGTTACCAACGCG
Source organism: Pseudomonas sp. B15(2017) (assembly GCF_002113215.1). Taxonomy (NCBI): domain Bacteria; kingdom Pseudomonadati; phylum Pseudomonadota; class Gammaproteobacteria; order Pseudomonadales; family Pseudomonadaceae; genus Pseudomonas; species Pseudomonas sp. B15(2017). The sequence continues at coordinate 190,531 of NZ_NEJZ01000010.1, read as the reverse complement.
GACCACCGTAGTAGTGTGGCCGACCGTAGTAACCACGCGGCGGACCGTAATACACCGGGGCCGGTTGGACGTAGACCGGTTGCTGCACATAAACCGGGGCCGGCTGATAGTAGACCGGTGGCGGCGGTTGCTGCACGTAGACCGGTGCCGGTTGAGCGTAAACAGGCTGTTGGACGTACACCGGCCGATCCTGGTTGATGAGCGCCGAGCCGATGATGGCCGAGCCGACGATCGCACCAAATACCGCCGGGCCCTGCCAGCCACCGCCGTGGGCTTCTGCCTGACCCGTGATCGCGAATGCACCAATCAACAAGGCCACGATGGGGAGTTTACGAATCATGATAATTCCTCGGTTCTTCGACCCGGCGTCCGAGCCTGCAACAGGCTCGGGATGGCGCGGGGATACTTCTAAGACAGCAACATTTTGAAAAACAGCACGGCCGCTAGGTAAATTTTGTGTAAGGTCTGTACCGGTTTGTTTACCGGATTTCCGGCATCGACTGTGATGCCCGGAACAGACCGCCTTATGATCGTTCAGAACCCGATGGTCTGGCTAATCCCGTCCATCCGAAAGTGCATTCGAAGGAGCCTCCCATGCAGATGAACCCCAACAAAGACACCCAACTGTGCATGTCCCTGTCTGGGCGTCCCGGGAATTTCGGTCTGCGGTTTCATAACCATTTGTATGAACAACTGGGACTGAATTTCTACTACAAGGCGTTCAGCAGTCAGGACCTGCCCGGTGCGGTCGGCGGAATTCGAGCGCTGGGGATTCGCGGTTGCGGCGTGTCGATGCCGTTCAAGGAAGCGAGCATTGCGTTGGTCGATGAACTGGATGCCTCGGCGGCAGCGATCCAGTCGATCAATACCATCGTCAACACCAACGGCCATCTGAAGGCCTACAACACCGATTACATCGCCATTGCTCAATTGCTGGAAACCCACGCGGTGCCGAAGGACACGACGTTCGCCCTTCGCGGTAGCGGCGGCATGGCCAAGGCTGTGGCCAGTGCCTTGCGCGATGGCGGTTACAAAAACGGTTTGATCGTGGCCCGCAACGAGCGCGCCGGTCGGGCGCTGGCGGATTCCCTGGGCTATCGCTGGCAGGCAGAACTGGGCGACGAGCGTCCGCAGATGCTGGTCAACGTCACCCCGGTGGGCATGGACGGCGGCCCGGAGGCGGGTCAGCTTTCTTTTGACGTGGATGTGATCAAGTCTGCAGATACTGTGTTCGATGTAGTGGCGATTCCCTCGGAAACCCCGCTGATCGTGCGTGGCCGTGCCGAAGGTAAAAAGGTGATCACCGGGCTGGAAGTGATCGCGATCCAGGCGCTGGAGCAGTTCGTGCTGTACACCGGCGTGCGGCCGACGGTCGAGCAGTTCGATGCAGCGGTGGCGTTCGCGCGCAGTTGATGAAGCCTGTTCAACGGTAAATCCGCCCGGATTTGCCGTTGCCTATACTGCCGGATCAGCAGGCGCAGACTTGCCCATCACAAAAAGCCGAGGTTTGCATGCATCCGCCGATTCTCAACCTGAATGATGTCGAACTCGAACCACTGCCCGCAGCCCTGTCTCCCGAAGGCGAAACCGCCGGGCGTTATCAGCAGCGTCTGGCCCGGATCGGCCAGCAACTGGGCGCGCAGAAACTTGGTTATCGACTGTATGCGCTGCCGCCGGGCATGCGCGGCAGCCCGTTTCACAGTCATCGTGTGAATGAGGAAATGTTTTACGTGGTGGCCGGGGAAGGGGAAATGCGCCTGGGCGCCGAACGTTTCCCGATTCGCGCCGGGGACGTGATCGCCTGCCCGCCGGGCGGCCCTGAAGCAGCGCATCAGATCATTAACACCAGTGCTGCGGAGCTGCGCTATCTGGCGGTCAGTACCCAGCAGCAACCGGAAATCTGCGAGTACCCGGATTCGAACAAATACGCGGTAATGGATAACTTCAACGTCGATGCCGAAGGCAATGCCTCGGGATTTGTCGCGGTGGCGCGGCAAGCGGACGGGGTGGATTACTGGGACGGCGAATAACGCCGCCCCGGTGTGCTTATTCTTCGAGGCGGGCCAGACGTTCTTCCAGCGCCGCAATCCGCGCTTCCAGTTCTTCGATTCGCTCCACTGACACACCGCTGGCAGCCCCGCGTTCACTTGGATTCTGCCGGGCCGCGATAATCGCCTCGATGTCCGCCGGATCGCCCAGTGCGTGGGTGTAGCGATCCTCTCGTTGGCCGGCCTGGCGCGGAATCAGCACCGCCAGCTCCCGGGCGATCAGGCGTTCCAGCTGATGCACCACTTGTTCGGTGTCTTCGAATTCATGCATGCGACCGCTGCGGGTCAGCAGTTCGTTGACCGTCTGCGGGCCGCGCAGGAACATCAAGCCGGTCAGGATCAATTGCGCCGGCACCAGTTCCAGCGCCTTGTCGACCTTGTGCTCCCAGCGGTCGGCGCGGCTGCCCATCACCAGTTTGGCGAAACCGCGGCTTTCGAGGGCGCGCAGGCTTTGGCCGACCTGGCCCTGGGTCAGGTTCATCACCGGTTCCCGGCTGGTTTTCTGGTTGCAGGCCAGTACCAGCGCGTTGAGGGTCAACGGGTAGGTTTCCGGGCTGGTGGCCTGTTTCTCGATCAACGAGCCCAGAATGCGGATTTCCGTGGCGTTGAGCCGTGGTTCGTCGGAGCGGGTTTCAAATTCTGTGGTCATCGCGCGTTCCCTCTGCAGTCGAAGGCGCCTAGCCTAATCCTTGCTGGATAAAAGACAAGCCGCGCCGCCATGCGAGCATGGCTATAATCGCCCCCACGATTCACCCAGCCACCACGTGAGACTGCCATGACCATTTCCCTGTACGCCGCATCCGTTCCGGTTTTCCAACAAATGCTCAACGCCGTGAGCGATGTGCTGAAAAAGGCTGAAGCCCACGCCACCGAGAAAAACATCGATCCGAACGCCTTCCTGCAAGCGCGTCTGTACCCGGACATGTTTCCGCTGGTACGTCAGGTGCAGATCGCCGTGGACTTCGCCAAAGGCGTGTCCTCGCGTCTGGCCGAAATCGAAATCCCGAAATATGACGACACCGAAACCACCTTCGCCGAGCTGCAAGCGCTGATCGCCAAGGTTCTGGCCTTCATCGGCGAGATCAAGCCAGAGCAGATCAATGGCAAGGAAGGCATCGAGATCGTGACCCGTCCGGGCACCCCGAAAGAGAAGCGCTTCAGTGGCCAGGCTTACCTGCTGAGCTACGGTCTGCCGCAGTTCTTCTTCCACGTCACCACCACCTACGCGCTGCTGCGTCACAACGGTGTGGAAGTGGGCAAGCGCGATTACATGGGCGCGTTCTAAAACGCTCTGCAACAAAAAGCCCGCCAAGGTTTACGCCTTGGCGGGCTTTTTGTTGCGCCGGGTTTTTACGCCGGGCGCTGGGCTTTCTGTTCTTCGCCCAAGCAAGCGGCAGCGGTGAACAGTACGTCGGTGGAGGAGTTCAGTGCTGTCTCGGCGGAATCCTGCAGCACGCCGATGATGAAGCCGACTGCCACCACCTGCATGGCGATTTCGCTCGGGATGCCAAACAGGCTGCACGCCAGCGGAATCAGCAGCAGCGAGCCCCCGGCCACGCCCGAGGCGCCACAGGCGCAGATTGCGGCGACGACGCTGAGCAGGATCGCGGTCGGGATGTCCACGGCGATGCCCAGGGTGTGCACGGCAGCGAGGGACAGCACGGTGATGGTGATCGCCGCGCCGGCCATGTTGATGGTGGCGCCGAGCGGGATCGATACCGAGTAGGTGTCTTCATGCAGACCCAGGCGCTTGCTCAGTTCCAGGTTGACCGGAATGTTCGCCGCCGAGCTGCGGGTGAAGAATGCGGTGATGCCGCTTTCGCGCAGGCACTGGAGTGTCAGTGGGTAAGGGTTGCGACGCAGCTTCCAGAACACGATCATCGGATTCATCACCAGCGCCACGAACAGCATGCAGCCGAGCAGCACTGCCAGCAGATGCGCATAACCGATCAATGCTCCAAACCCGGAGGTGGCCAGGGTCGATGCCACCAGGCCAAAAATACCCAGCGGTGCGAAACGGATGACCACCCGAACAATCACCGTCACGCCGTTGGACAGATCCCCCAGCACTTCGCGGGTGGTGTCACCGGCGTGCCGAATCGCCACGCCCATGCCGATGGCCCAGGCCAGAATGCCGATGAAGTTGGCGTTCATCAGTGCGCTCACCGGGTTATCGACCACGCTCAGCAAAAGGCTTTGCAGCACTTCACTGATGCCGCCCGGCGCGCTCACCGCGATGTTGTCGGTGGACAGCACCAGATGCGACGGGAACATCATGCTGGCAATCACCGCGACCACGGCGGCCGCAAAGGTGCCCAGTAGATACAGGAACAGAATCGGCCGGATGTGGGTTTCCTGGCCGTGCTTGTGGTTGGCGATCGAGGCCATGACCAGCACGAACACCAGGATCGGTGCCACGGCCTTCAACGCCGAGACGAACACCTTGCCGATGAAGGCCGTGGCTTTGGCCGCTTCCGGCGCGAACAGCGCGAGCGCGATGCCGGCAATCAGGCCGATCAGGATCTGGGTCACCAGGCTGAGGCTTTTAAGACGTTGCAATAGAGAAGGGGATGAAGCGGTCATGAACGGCATCTCTGTTTTTTATAGGGTGCAAGGTTGCGCAATCCGGGCGTTGAATCGGGGCAGGCCACAGACACGAACCAAAAGGACTGACGCGCCAGCCACGCCGTTAAACGGGTGGTTGAACAGGGTGTACGTTTCGCAGGGCGCGGACTTTATCACAGCGTCGTCCGATTCCTTCAGGCATGTGACGATCTGCCACCGGAACCCTCTGCAACTTAGACAGGTTTGTGCAAGTCACTCGGGAAACACTCTGTTAAGATTGCGCATCCTTATTTTCAAATTCTGCCAGCGGGCCTTCGGGTCAGCGCTGGTGTCGTCGTTTTGCTGGAGTTCCTCATGCTGTTGCCCATCCTTCTGTTGTCCGCCGCCGGATTCACGGTGCTGACGACGGAGTTCGTCATTGTCGGCCTGCTGCCGGCGATTGCCCGCGACCTGGCCGTCACCATCCCGCAGGCCGGGTTGCTGGTGACTCTATTCGCTTTCACCGTGGCCATGTTCGGTCCTTTCTTGACGGCATATTTCGCCCGCTTCGAGCGCCGCAAACTGTTCATCACCATTCTGATCATGTTTGGGCTGGCCAATACCGTTGCGGCGCTGGCGCCGAACATCTGGGTCATGGCCATTGCCCGGCTGATCCCGGCGCTGGGGCTGCCGGTGTTCTGGGCGTTGGCCAGTGAAACGGCGGTGGATATCGTCGGCCCGGACTTCGCCGGTCGCGCGATCGCCAAGATCGGCTTCGGCATCGTCTGCGCCACCGTGTTCGGGATTCCGGTCGGCACGCTGATTTCCGATGCGTTCGGCTGGCGCAGTGCGTTCGCCATTCTGGCGGTGATCGCGTTCGCCAAGGCGTTGCTGCTGTTTGTCTATCTGCCGAAAACCAGCCTGCACCAGCATCAGGTCAGCTTCGCTTCCCAGTTCAAGATACTGCGCAGCCCACTGATGCTGGGCCATGTGCTGTTGTCGATTCTGGTGTTCAGCGGCATGTTCACCGCCTACACCTATCTGGCGGATATCCTTGAGCGTCTGGCCGGCTTCAATGGCACCGTGGTCGGCTGGTGCCTGATGGGCTTTGGTGCGGTTGGCTTGATCGGTAACTCGCTGGGCGGTCGTGCGGTGGATCGCCATCCGCTGATGGCTTCGGTGATGTTCTGTGCGTTCATGATCCCGGGGATGGTGGCGCTGGTGCCGAACATCAATTCGTCGCTGGGTCTGGCGGCGGCGATGGGCATCTGGGGCGTGACCCAGGCGGCCCTGTTTCTGGTCAGCCACGTGCGTTTGATGAAAGCGGCACCGGAAGCGCCGGCCTTCGCCGCGTCGCTGAACATTGCCGGGGCCAACCTCGGGATCGGTCTGGGCGCGATCATTGGCGGTCGAGTGATCGACAGCGCTGGTCTGGGTTTTGTGGGCTTTGCCGCTGCCGGATTCATTCTGCTGTCGATTTTCCTCGCCATGGTGCTGATGGTGCTCAAGCCGCGCGACGTCTGCGCGCCGGCTTAAAACGCTGTAAACAGTTCGCGTCGGGCACCTTCGGTAATCGCTTTGATGCCGGGGTGCTTGACCTTGCGCTCCACCGAGATCGCGTAGAACGACTCGCTCACCGCATCGGTCTGGCCGATCAACTCGACGCCGTACTGGCGCTTCACCTCATCGGCAATCACGCTCGGGCCGATGAAAATCCCGCTGCCGGACTGACCAAACGCCTGCATCAAGGCGCTGTCATCGAATTCCCCGACAATCCTTGGCTGAATCTGCTGCTCGGCGAACCAGCGCTGCAAACGGCTGCGCACTACTGTTTCCGCGCCGGGGATCAACAGCGGCGCGCCGTGCAGACTGCGCGGGAAATCCTGACCGTATTGCGCTGCCAGTTCGGCGGTGGCGAAAAAACTGATCCCGCATTCCCCGAGTTTCTGACTGTAGCCCTTGATGTCCAGGTGCGAGGGCATGGGGCTGTCGGAGATCACCAGGTCCAGGCGCTGGATCGCCAGATCCGCCAGCAGGCGCTCGAGTTTGTCTTCGCGGCAGGTGATGCGCAGCGGTTCGCTCAATTCCATGGTCGGCGCGATCAGGCGATAGACGATGGATTTGGGCACCACGTCCGCCACGCCGACCCGGAACAGAATCTGCTGTTCGTTGGGCTGGGCGCGCAGCATCAGTTCCAGTTCGCCACCGAGCTGGAACATCTGTTCGGCGTAAGGCAGGGCCTGACGCCCGGCTTCGGTCAGCTCGAGCTGCCGGCCGACCCGTTGAAACAACTCGATGCCGTAGGTCTGTTCAAGCAGGGATATCTGCCCGCTGATGGTTTGCGGCGTCAGGTTCAGTTGCTCGCAGGCGCGCACGATGCTGCCGGTCTTGGCCACCACCCAGAAGTAATGCAGTTGTCGGTAATTGAGCATGGGATTCGGTCCGTCAAATACAGTTCGTATAAATCGAAGTATAGCCGCTAAAAATACGAATTTTCCTGAAGTGTTTGTCTCCCTAGAATGCCCAGCCATCGACGGCCGGTCTGTATGGCGCTGTCTGTTCTATCGAGGGAGGCATCATGAAACTAAAAACTACAGCGTTACTGTTCGCGTCTTTACTGGTACTGGCCGGTTGCGACCAGGCCGAAAAGAGCGCCCAGCAACTGATGGGGCAGGCGGCCGAGGCGGCGAAACAAGCCATCGACGACACGCATAAAGCCGCCGAAGAGGCACTCAGCGATGCCACCGGCAATCTGATCAGCAAGAAAGAACCGAAAGACGACGAAGAAAAATCCGAATCGTCCTCCCAGGAAATCTAAACCGTCTTACACAGAGTCAGGACTGACCCATGGAATACCTGTTAGAACTCGCTTCCAGCCCGACGGCCTGGATTGCCTTGGCCACACTGGTGGTGATGGAAATCGTGCTCGGCATCGATAACCTGATCTTTATCTCGATCCTGACCAACAAGCTGCCCGAGCAGTACCGGCAGAAGGCTCGTCGCCTGGGCATCGGCATGGCGCTGATCATGCGACTGGCGCTGTTGAGCACCATCGCCTTCATCGTCCAGTTGACCGAGCCGGTCATCGAGATCCTGGGCCAGGCGTTCTCCTGGAAGGACATGATCCTGATCGCCGGTGGTCTGTTCCTGGTGTGGAAAGCGACGACCGAGATCCATCACAGCATGGATCCTGCGCCGGAAGATCCGAAGAGCGCCACCTCGACGGTGACTCTGGGCTTCGCCGCCGCGATCGGGCAGATCCTGATGCTGGACATGGTGTTCTCGATCGACAGCATCATTACCGCTGTCGGCATGACCGAACACTTGCCGATCATGGTGATTGCGGTGGTGGTTTCAGTGCTGGTGATGCTGTTTGCAGCTGATCCGCTGGCCAAGTTCATCAACGACAACCCGACGGTGGTGATGCTGGCTCTGGGCTTCCTGATCATGATCGGCATGACGCTGATCGCCGAAGGCTTCGGCGCCCACGTACCGAAAGGTTATGTGTATGCCGCCATGGCGTTCTCGGCTGCGATTGAAGTGCTGAACATGATGTCGCGCCGCGCCAAGCAGAAGAAATTGACTGCCGAAGCGTAATTGCTGGAAAACCAAAGGCCGCCTGAACTCGCGAGAGTCCAGGCGGCCTTTTTGTTTGTGTCGGCTACAGAAAATCAGTGCGCGGTGGCGTGACGGGCGTTGTGTTTCTCGATCTTCCTGGTCGGTGCAGGTTGTACCGGGTGGTGATGGCGGCGGGAAATCCGCAACACGCCCCACAGCATGGCGGCCGCAACGGCCAGCCAGCCGGCAATCAGCATTACGATGGTCATGGTCAGGCTCATCTGTGCCTCCTCTTGCCCTGCGTCGGGCGCTCGCTCTTTGGCTCTTATCTGAGTGACAGTCTAGTCGCTGGTGTGTTTCAAGCTATTGACCAAAGGTCGGTGGTGACCAATCAGTTCGCTCTATACAGCCGATGGATCTGTCGCTTTGGGCTATACCGCAGCGTGGCGCCGTCCTATGATCCTCGACCAAGCCGGAACACGATGACCGGTAACTGATCAAGAGAGTGACGATGGTGCAGCTATTTTCCCGGATTCGCGCGGCGCTGCTGGTGGCCGGTTGCGTGACAGCTTTGGTGGGGTGTGCGGGCAGTGTGGCGCCGGAGGTCAAGCGCCTGCCGGAGCGGGTCGAACTCAGCGGCACCTTCTATCGTGGCGAGGCCTATCAAAGCGGGCCGCAGGTGCTGGCCAGTCTGCTGTCGCAGCAGGGCATCGTGATCACGCCGGGTCTGCTGGAAAAGCCGCTGCACTTACCGGGCGCTGAGGACAAGTTGCAACAGAATCTGCAGAGCCTGGCGCGTGAATACGGCATGGTCGTGTATCCGCTGGACAGCAATCTGCCGGCGCTGCTGACTCAGGTGGCGGCCGGGTATCCGGTGATGGTGCGTTTCAGCGAGGGTTCGGCGTTTTGGGCCGAGCCGCGTTACGCGATCCTGTCGGGCTACGACCGTCTGAAGCAGAAGGTGCTGCTGCGCGCGGGGATGAATCGCCGTGAATTGATGAGCTTCAGTTCGTTCGAGTCGGCTCTCGAAAAATCCGGCGGCTGGGCAGTGTTGATCCAGAAACCGACGCAGATTCCGGCAGCGGTCGATCAGCAGCGCTGGCTCAAGGCCGCCGACGCGCTGGCTCAGGCCGGGCAGGAACGGGAAGCGGCGCAGGCAAGGAAGGCACTGGCAGCGCATTGAGGCTCCGTTCGTCGCCTGTCGGGCACCCTGGCGGAGCATGTGCTTCTGAACTGTAGCGTCCCGTGTTTTACGGGCCAGTATCAGGAGGCGAGCATGGCAATTCCAAATTCACCCAGCGGTCCGCATTCTTCCGAGCATGGCAATGGCGACGATCTGGGCTTCGATCCGGACTCGCCGGATCTGGACGATCCGCAAGTCGATCCCATCGGCCCTGCAAAGGCGCCGAAGGATGTGCAGCCGGGCGATGATCCCAAGCGTCCGGCCAAGCCTTACGATCCCTTGGCTGATCTCAAGCCTTGAAGCGAGGTGCGTATGAGTACCGATTCGAGTTTCGACGACCACAAACCTGACAGTGTGCCTGCCACACCTGAGCCGGAGGTTGATCCGGTGCTGGATCCGGACAGCCCTCTACGCGATCCGTTGGCGCGTCCGGCAGTGGTCACGCCAGAGCATTCGCGCGACCCGAGCGCCGGTGACGGCATTCCCGATGACGACAAGATGCCGTTGCCCAACGACTGAGTGCATGAAGGAAAAAGCCCCGACGATTCGGGGCTTTTTCATGGGGGGCGGATTACTTTGAGGCTTCGATCACGCCGCTCTGGCGACTCTTGAGGTTCTTGTCAGCCTTGTATTGCTGGGCCACGGCCGGGACGTTGGCGCTCTTGCCGGTTTCCACCCAGCTGCGGATGCGGCTGGCATCGGCGAAGTGAGTGTATTTGCCGAACGCGTCGAGAATCACCAGCGCGACGGGACGGTTGGCCATGCGGGTCACCAGCACCAGGCAATGACCGGCGGGGTTGGTGAAACCGGTCTTGGTGATGCGGATATCCCAGTCGGCCTTGTTGACCAAGTGATCGGTGTTACGGAAACCCAGGGTGTAATTGGGTTTGCGGAACGAGACGGTCTTTTCCTTGGTGGTGGTCAGCTCGATCAGAAGCGGCTGTTTGTGCGCGGCTACCAGCAACTTGCTCAGGTCGCGGGCGGTGGAGACGTTGCGCTCCGAGAGACCGGTGGGTTCCACAAAGTGCGTGCTGGTCATGCCCAGCGCCTTGGCCTTGGCGTTCATCGCTGCGATGAATGCCGCGTAACCGCCCGGATAGTGGTGAGCCAGGCTAGCGGCGGCGCGGTTTTCCGAGGACATCAGGGCAATCAGTAACATCTCTCGGCGGGGCAGTTCGCTTCGCAGTTTGACGCGAGAAAACACACCTTTCATTTCAGGTGTATGGCTGATGTCAACGTCAATCCATTCGTCCATGTTCTGGTGCGCTTCGACCACTACCAGGCCAGTCATCAACTTGCTCACGGAAGCGATGGGCACCACCACGTCCGGGTTGCTGGAATAAATGACTTTGTTGGTCTGCAGATCCATCAGCAGGGCGCTGCCGGAGGCAATTTTCAACTGCGAAGCGTCTCGAGGGGCAGCGGTGGTTTCGGCGGCGTTGACCGTTGGCGTGAGGAGCGTGCCTGAAAATGCAAAAACCAGGCTCAGGATGGACAGGCGAATATTCACGCGGGCGAACTCATGAAGGTTGGAAATGCCGTAATTTGTAACGGCCTGTGTCGTAAAAACGACGCATTTTAGGAGTATGGCTGAAGAACTGTCGATGGTTGTTTGAGGCGCATGAAAAAGTCGTGAAAAGCCCTGTAAAAATAGGGGTTTCCGGCGAACGGTAAAGGTTTTTTCGAGGGCATGAAAAACCCCGCACGAGGCGGGGTTACAGGCAAGCTGAAAACACGACTCAGGCGTGCAGGGTTTCTGCTGCGTAGAGGGTATTTTCCAGCAGGCAGGCGCGGGTCATCGGACCGACGCCGCCCGGTACCGGGGTGATCCAGCCTGCGCGCGGCAGGGCGGTTTCGTACACGACATCACCGACCAGTTTGCCGTCTTCCTGACGGTTGATGCCGACGTCGATGACGATCGCGCCTTCCTTGATCCACTCGCCCTTGACCAGACCCGGCTTGCCGGCGGCCACGACCACCAGATCGGCGCGGCCGACGTGGCCGGCCAGATCCTTGGTGAAGCGGTGGGTGACGGTCACGGTGCAACCGGCCAGCAACAGTTCCATCGCCATCGGGCGACCGACGATGTTGGACGCGCCAACAACAACGGCGTCCATCCCGTACAGATCGGCGCCGGTGCTTTCCAGCAGGGTCATGATGCCCTTCGGGGTGCACGGGCGCAGGAGCGGAATGCGCTGGGCCAGGCGGCCGACGTTATAAGGATGGAAACCGTCGACATCCTTGTCCGGGCGGATGCGCTCCAGCAGTTTGGAAGCGTCCAGGTGCTCTGGCAGAGGGAGTTGAAGCAGAACGCCGTCGATTGCCGGGTCATCGTTCAGTCGATCGATCAGATCGGTCAGCGCTTCTTGAGTGGTTTCGGAAGGCAGGTCGTAGGCTTGAGAGAGGAAGCCGACCTCTTCACAGTCTTTACGCTTGTGCGAGACATAAACCTGAGAGGCAGGATCGCTGCCAACCAGGATCACCGCGAGGCCTGGCGTGCGCAGACCTTGCTGGCGACGTTCGGCAACCCGTTGGGCGATCTGCTGGCGCAGGCTGGCGGCGATCGATTTGCCGTCGATTAGTTGTGCAGTCATTGCGCGTGATTAACCATCGAGAGGGGAAAAAAAGAGAACGCATTCTCGCATGTCAAACGGTGAGGGCAAAGGCGCTTGGTCAGCAAATTCCCCTAAGCCCTTTAATTAAATGAATTTTTTTTAAAAAGGATTTGACGACCTTCGGGTCGCTCTATACTATTCGTCGCACTTGTCGGGCACAGCCTAGCACTGGTTAAGAAGGTCGAACGAAATTACGGTTTCGAATGACTGGAAAGCACTTAGTTTGTAGTCCTCCAAGGGTACAGCTAACAAGGCGCCCGTAGCTCAGCTGGATAGAGCATCCGCCTTCTAAGCGGATGGTCGCAGGTTCGAGTCCTGCCGGGTGCGCCATTAGGCAGCATTGGCACAAGTAGCGCGATATGGTGGGCGTAGCTCAGTTGGTAGAGCACGGGATTGTGACTCCCGTTGTCGTGGGTTCGATCCCCATCGTCCACCCCATATTTCGAAAGGCGCCAGATGTAACAGTCTGGCGCCTTTGCTTTAAAAAGCTTCATCCGCGGATGTGGTGGAATTGGTAGACACACTGGATTTAGGTTCCAGCGCCGCGAGGCGTAAGAGTTCGAGTCTCTTCATCCGCACCAATCAAAGCTTCATTCATGCCGTTGGCCGGATGAAGTTTTACAAAGAAGTTGTTTGGCTTCTTTGGCACGCAATATGGTGGGCGTAGCTCAGTTGGTAGAGCACGGGATTGTGACTCCCGTTGTCGTGGGTTCGATCCCCATCGTCCACCCCATATTCCGAAAGGCGCCAGATTTAACAGTCTGGCGCCTTTTTTGTTTTACGGTTTCGGATTTTCGCGGCTGCAGGTTTCGGGTCGCAGGGCAGGGTGCTTCGTCGTATTAATGTTGCTCGATGATGCGCGCTGCCTGCCGACCATGCTTGCGCGGTCGGCTGTCAGGGAGATGATTCAACCGCCTCTATATATAGAAGAGGTTGGTGCAGAGCCCTGGCTTGAATTGGCTGTATTTGCTAACAGGGCGAGGTGCAACCGTTTGTCCCCGCCTTCAAATGGCCTGCTGTTTTTTTACCCGTTTTCAGTAGGGTGACTTCTTGAGTTTGACCTACTAGAATGCTTGCCCTTGATTCTTGGGTCGGAAACGGCCGGCTAACGTCTGTGCAACGAGGAATATCCATGCAAGTTTCTGTTGAAAATACTACTGCTCTTGAGCGCCGCATGAGCATCACCGTGCCGGCTGAGCGCATCGAGACTCAGGTCAACAAGCGTCTGCAGCAGACTGCCCAGAAGGCCAAGATTGCTGGCTTCCGTCCAGGCAAAGTGCCAATGAGCGAAATCAAGCGCCGCTTCGGTGCTGATGCGCGCCAGGAAGCGATCGGTGACGTGATCCAGTCCTCCTTCTACGAAGCTGTGGTCGAGCAGAAGCTGAATCCGGCCGGTTCGCCGTCGATCGAGCCAAAGTCGCTCGAAGCTGGCAAGGACCTGGAATACGTAGCCGTATTCGAAGTTTTCCCTGAGTTCACCGTTGCCGGTTTCGAAAGCATCAACGTTGAGCGTCTGAGCGCTGAAGTGGCTGACGCCGATCTGGACAAGATGCTGGACATCCTGCGCAAGCAGAACACCCGTTTCGAAGTGGCTGAGCGTGCTGCCCAGAACGAAGACCAACTGAACATCGATTTCGTTGGCAAGGTCGACGGCGAAGTGTTCGCTGGCGGTTCCGCCAAGGGCACTCAGCTGGTGCTGGGTTCCGGTCGCATGATCCCTGGCTTCGAGGAAGGCCTCGTTGGCGCCAAGGCCGGTGAAGAGCGCGTTCTGAACCTGACCTTCCCAGAGGACTATCAGAACCTGGACCTGGCTGGCAAAACCGCCGAGTTCACCGTGACTGTCAACACCGTTTCCGAGCCAAAACTGCCAGAGCTGAACGAAGAGTTCTTCGCTCAATTCGGTATCAAGGAAAGCGGCATCGACGGTTTCCGCTCCGAAGTTCGCAAGAACATGGAGCGTGAACTGCGTCAGGCGATCAAATCCAAGGTCAAGAATCAGGTAATGGACGGTCTGCTGGCCACCAACCCGATCGAGGTGCCCAAGGCTCTGTTGTCCAACGAAGTTGACCGTCTGCGCGTGCAGGCTGTTCAGCAGTTCGGTGGCAACATCAAGCCTGACCAACTGCCTGCCGAGCTGTTCGAAGAACAAGCCAAGCGTCGCGTTGTACTGGGTCTGATCGTGGCTGAAGTGGTCAAGCAGTTCGAGCTGAAGCCAGACGAAGCCCGCGTTCGCGAAATGATTCAGGAAATGGCTTCGGCTTACCAGGAGCCTGAGCAGGTCGTGTCCTGGTACTACAAGAACGAGCAGCAACTGAACGAAGTCCGTTCGGTTGTGCTGGAAGAACAAGTTGTGGATACTGTTCTGCAGAAAGCTAGCGTGACCGACAAAGCGGTCTCTTACGAAGAAGCGGTCAAGCCGGTAGAAGCTCCAAAAGCCGACTGATTGTTTTTGCGTTAGAAGCACACACCATAAGCCAGCCTTCGAGCTGGCTTATGCGTATTCAAGACATGACTATTTGGGAGTGACTGCAGAGCATGTTCCGTAATTCCTATATTCAGCAGAACTCTGATATCCAGGCCGCCGGCGGCCTGGTCCCGATGGTTGTCGAGCAATCTGCTCGTGGCGAGCGCGCCTATGACATCTACTCGCGTCTTCTCAAGGAGCGAGTAATCTTTCTGGTGGGCCCTGTAGAGGACTACATGGCCAACCTGATTTGCGCGCAATTGCTGTTCCTTGAAGCGGAAAACCCGGACAAGGACATCCATCTTTATATCAACTCCCCGGGCGGTTCGGTGACAGCGGGCATGTCGATCTACGACACCATGCAGTTCATCAAGCCAAACGTATCGACTACCTGTATCGGTCAGGCGTGCAGCATGGGCGCGTTCCTGCTGACGGCCGGTGCACCTGGCAAGCGTTTCTGCCTGCCTAACTCGCGCGTGATGATTCACCAGCCACTGGGCGGTTTCCAGGGCCAGGCATCGGACATTGAAATCCATGCCAAGGAAATCCTCTTCATTCGCGAGCGTCTCAACACGCTGATGGCCAAGCACAGCGGCCGTACGCTTGAAGAAATCGAGCGCGACACCAACCGCGACAACTTCATGAGTGCAGAAGCTGCGAAGGAATACGGTCTGATCGACGAAGTGATCAACCAGCGCCCAGCTTAAAAACAAGCAGCTCAAAATAGGCTTGGTCGGCGCGTCTGATCAGCGGCGGGCTTGAAAAAGCCCGCAATAGCCTTCATCTTGTGTTGCAAGCCTATCGGATTTGGATCGAACGAATGACTGACACCCGCAACGGCGAGGACAACGGCAAGCTGCTCTATTGCTCCTTCTGTGGCAAAAGCCAGCATGAAGTGCGCAAATTGATTGCCGGCCCCTCGGTCTTTATCTGCGACGAGTGCGTCGACCTGTGCAATGACATCATCCGCGAGGAGGTGCAGGAAGCACAGGCCGAAAGCAGCGCGCATAAATTGCCTTCGCCTAAAGAAATCAGCGGCATCCTTGATCAGTATGTAATTGGTCAGGAGCGTGCCAAGAAGGTTCTGGCAGTAGCGGTGTACAACCACTACAAGCGTCTGAACCAGCGTGACAAAAAGGCTGACGACGTCGAACTCGGCAAGAGCAACATCCTGCTGATCGGCCCGACCGGCTCCGGTAAAACCCTGCTGGCCGAAACCCTGGCCCGCTTGCTGAACGTTCCGTTCACCATCGCCGACGCAACCACCCTCACCGAGGCGGGTTACGTGGGTGAAGACGTCGAGAACATCATTCAGAAGCTGCTGCAGAAGTGCGATTACGACGTAGAGAAAGCCCAGATGGGCATTGTCTACATCGACGAAATCGACAAGATTTCGCGCAAGTCCGACAACCCGTCGATCACCCGGGACGTTTCCGGTGAAGGCGTGCAGCAGGCCTTGCTCAAACTGATCGAAGGCACGGTCGCTTCGGTTCCGCCGCAAGGTGGCCGCAAGCATCCGCAGCAGGAATTCCTTCAGGTTGATACCCGCAACATCCTGTTCATCTGCGGTGGCGCATTCTCCGGTCTGGAGAAGGTCATTCAGAACCGTTCTACAAAGGGTGGCATCGGTTTCAACGCAGAAGTGCGCAGCAAGGAAGAAGGCAAGAAGGTGGGCGAGTCCCTGCGTGAAGTCGAGCCTGACGATCTGGTCAAGTTCGGTCTGATCCCGGAATTCGTCGGTCGTCTGCCGGTCCTGGCGACGCTGGACGAGCTGGATGAGGCTGCTTTGATGCAGATCCTCACCGAGCCGAAAAATGCCCTGACCAAACAGTATGCCAAGCTGTTCGAGATGGAAGGCGTGGATCTGGAATTCCGTTCCGACGCGCTGAAAGCAGTTGCCAAACGTGCCCTGGAACGTAAAACCGGTGCCCGTGGCCTGCGTTCGATTCTCGAAGGTGTACTGCTCGACACGATGTATGAAATCCCCTCGCAGTCCGAGGTGAGCAAAGTCGTGATCGATGAAAGCGTGATCGAAGGCAAGTCCAAACCACTGTATATCTACGAAAACAGTGAGCCGGCTGCCAAGGCTGCACCGGACGCGTAAGCGTCCGGTCTGCCGGAACAAAGAAGGGGCCTTCGGGCCTCTTTTTTTTTATGTCGTTTTTTACACCCCCTTTACGCTTGTTTTTTTTCAAGTCAGCCCCCATCTTGGTTTCAAGTTCAATTCCATCTGATTACGGCCATATGGCCGCCGTAGAGGCGAAATCATGAAGACCACCATCGAATTGCCTCTCCTGCCATTGCGTGATGTCGTTGTGTATCCGCACATGGTTATCCCGCTGTTCGTGGGGCGCGAGAAATCCATCGAAGCCCTCGAGGCCGCGATGACGGGCGACAAGCAGATCCTGCTGCTGGCCCAGAGAAACCCGGCTGACGACGATCCCGGTGAAGAAGCTCTCTATCGCGTAGGTACCATCGCCACAGTTCTGCAACTGCTGAAGCTGCCGGACGGCACCGTCAAGGTTCTGGTCGAAGGCGAGCAACGTGGCGCTGTCGAGCGCTTCAGCGAAGTCGATGGCCACTGTCGTGCCGAAGTCTCGTTGATCGACGAAGTCGACGCCGCCGAGCGTGAGTCCGAAGTGTTCGTGCGCAGCCTGCTGTCGCAGTTCGAACAATACGTGCAGCTGGGCAAGAAGGTCCCGGCTGAAGTCCTGTCGTCGCTCAACAGCATCGACGAGCCTGGCCGCCTGGTAGACACCATGGCCGCGCATATGGCACTGAAGATCGAGCAGAAGCAGGAAATCCTCGAAATCATCGATTTGTCGGCCCGGGTTGAGCACGTTCTGGCCCTGCTGGACGCCGAGATCGACCTGCTGCAAGTCGAAAAACGCATTCGTGGCCGCGTCAAAAAGCAAATGGAGCGCAGTCAGCGCGAGTACTACCTGAACGAGCAGATGAAGGCCATTCAGAAAGAGCTCGGCGACAGCGACGAAGGCCACAACGAAATCGAAGACCTGAAAAAGCGTATTGATGCTGCCGGTCTGCCGAAAGATGCCCTGGCCAAGGCCACTGCCGAGCTGAACAAGCTCAAGCAGATGTCGCCGATGTCTGCTGAAGCCACCGTGGTGCGCTCCTACATCGACTGGCTGGTTCAGGTGCCTTGGAAGGCTCAGAGCAAGGTGCGTCTGGACCTGGCCCGTGCCGAAGACATTCTCGACGCCGATCACTACGGCCTCGAAGAGGTCAAGGAACGCATCCTTGAATACCTCGCCGTGCAAAAACGCGTGAAGAAAATTCGCGGCCCGGTGTTGTGCCTGGTCGGTCCTCCAGGCGTGGGTAAAACCTCGCTGGCGGAGTCGATCGCTCATGCCACCAACCGCAAATTCGTGCGCATGGCTCTCGGTGGTGTGCGTGACGAAGCGGAAATCCGTGGTCACCGTCGGACTTATATCGGTTCGATGCCAGGAAGATTGATTCAAAAGATGACAAAAGTGGGTGTGCGCAACCCGCTGTTCCTGCTCGATGAAATCGACAAAATGGGCAGCGACATGCGTGGCGACCCGGCGTCGGCGCTGCTTGAGGTGCTCGATCCGGAACAGAACCACAACTTCAACGACCACTATCTGGAAGTCGATTACGACCTTTCGGACGTGATGTTCCTGTGCACCTCGAACTCGATGAACATCCCGCCAGCGCTGCTGGACCGGATGGAAGTGATCCGCCTGCCGGGTTACACCGAAGACGAGAAGATCAACATTGCGGTCAAGTACCTCTCGCCAAAGCAGATTGCAGCCAACGGCATGAAGAAGGGCGAGCTGGAATTCGACGAAGAAGCGATCCGCGACATCATCCGTTATTACACCCGCGAAGCCGGTGTGCGTGGCCTCGAGCGGCAGATTGCCAAGGTTTGCCGCAAGGCGGTCAAAGAGCACGCGCTGGAAAAACGCTTCTCGGTAAAAGTGACAGCTGACTTGCTGGAGCATTTCCTCGGTGTCCGCAAGTTCCGCTACGGTCTGGCCGAGCAGCAGGATCAGATCGGTCAAGTGACCGGCCTGGCCTGGACTCAGGTGGGTGGCGAACTGCTGACCATCGAAGCGGCTGTGGTGCCGGGTAAAGGTCAACTGATCAAGACCGGTTCGCTGGGTGACGTAATGGTCGAATCGATCACTGCGGCCCAGACCGTGGTGCGCAGCCGTGCCAAGAGCCTGGGCATTCCTCTGGACTTCCACGAGAAGCGCGACACTCACATTCACATGCCGGAAGGCGCTACGCCGAAAGACGGCCCGAGCGCCGGTGTAGGCATGTGTACTGCGCTGGTGTCGGCTTTGACGGGTATTCCTGTGCGAGCGGATGTCGCCATGACCGGCGAGATCACCCTGCGTGGTCAAGTTCTCGCCATCGGCGGTTTGAAAGAAAAACTGCTGGCCGCTCACCGTGGCGGAATCAAGACAGTGATTATTCCGGAAGAGAACGTGCGCGATCTGAAGGAGATTCCTGACAATATCAAGCAGGATCTGCAGATCAAACCAGTTAAATGGATTGACGAGGTCCTGCAAATTGCGCTGCAATACGCGCCGGAGCCCTTGCCGGATGTGGCTCCGGAGATAGTTGCCAAGGATGAAAAACGTGAGTCTGACTCTAAGGAAAGAATTAGCACGCATTAATACGCTTTTGCCTGGGGGGCTTCCTTGACAGCTTTTTAGAGCCCTTGTTATAAAGCGGCTCTTAAGTGTCTGTAGGCCATTCAGCACTCGTTTTTGCTTTCACCAAAAAACTTAGAATCATCTCAAAATAGATATAAGGGGACTTAGAGTGAACAAGTCGGAACTGATTGATGCTATCGCTGCATCCGCTGATATCCCGAAAGCTGCTGCTGGCCGTGCGCTGGACGCTGTAATCGAATCCGTCACTGGCGCTCTCAAGGCTGGCGACTCCGTTGTTCTGGTTGGCTTCGGTACTTTCTCCGTGACTGATCGTCCAGCTCGCATCGGTCGTAACCCACAGACCGGCAAGACTCTGGAAATCGCGGCAGCCAAGAAGCCAGGTTTCAAAGCCGGTAAAGCCCTGAAAGAAGCCGTCAACTAAGTTTGATTCAGGTTTTTACCCATCCGGGTCGGGGTCATGCCTGACTTGGCAGCGGAGCGGTAGAGCAGGCGGTTGGAATAGCCGCCTGTCACACCGGGATCGAGGGTTCGAGCCCTGTCCGCTCCGCCAGTTACGAGAAGGCGCATCCTCGGATGCGCCTTTCTTCTATCCGGATTCTACCCACGCTCCACGGTTGCCTAATTTGAAGTTCAACCGTTTCTGGGGGACGCATGCTGCAGAATATCAGGGACAATTCACAAGGCTGGATTGCCAAGACCATTATCGGAGTCATCGTTGCACTGATGGCTCTGACCGGTTTCGACGCCATTTTCCAGGCCACGACTCACAAGAATGAGGCGGCCAAGGTCAACGGTGAAGAAATCAGCCAGAACGAGCTGAGCCAGGCGGTGGATATGCAACGCCGTCAGCTGATGCAACAACTGGGCAAGGACTTCGACGCCTCCTTGCTGGACGAAAAAATGCTGCGCGAATCAGCCCTCAAGGGTTTGATCGATCGCAAGCTGCTGCTGCAAGGCGCGGAACAATCGAAATTCGCTTTCTCCGAAGCGGCCCTGGATCAAGTGATCCTGCAGACGCCTGAATTCCAGGTCGACGGCAAGTTCAGCTCCGACCGTTTCGATCAGGTGATCCGTCAACTGGGCTACACCCGCATGCAGTTCCGCCAGATGCTGGCTCAGGAAATGCTGATCGGCCAGTTGCGCGCCGGTGTGGCGGGCAGCGGTTTCGTGACCGACGCTCAAGTGCTGGCCTTCGCCCGTCTGGAAAAACAGACCCGCGATTTCGCCACGTTGAACATCAAGGCTGATCCTTCGGCCGTGAAGCTGACCGATGACGAGGTCAAGGCTTACTACGACGAGCACGCCAAGGAATTCATGACCCCGGATCAAGTGGTCATCGATTATCTGGAGCTGAAAAAGGCTTCGTTCTTCGATCAGGTCACCGTCAAGGACGAAGACCTGCAGGCGGCGTATCAGAAAGAGATCGCCAACCTGTCGGAACAGCGTCGTGCGGCGCACATTCTGATCGAAGTCAACGACAAGACCACCGAAGCTCAGGCCAAGGCGAAGATCGAAGAAATCCAGGCGCGTCTGGCCAAGGGCGAGAAATTCGAAGCGCTGGCCAAGGAGTTCTCGCAGGATCCGGGTTCGGCCAACAACGGTGGTGACCTCGGTTATGCCGGTCCTGGCGTTTACGATCCAGCCTTCGAGAAAGCCCTGTACTCGCTGAACAAGGATCAGGTTTCCGAGCCGGTTCGCACCGACTTCGGTTACCACCTGATCAAGCTGCTGGGTGTCGAGGCGCCTGAAGTGCCGACCCTGGCCAGCCTGAAAGACAAGCTGACCCGCGAGCTGAAAACCCAGCAAGTGGAGCAGCGTTTCGTCGAGGCGACCAAGCAACTGGAAGACTCTTCGTTCGAAGCATCCGACCTGGCCCAGCCAGCGCAGGAGCTGAAACTGACCGTGCACACCTCCAAGCCGTTCGGCCGTGAAGGTGGAGAAGGCGTTACAGCCAACCGTGCCGTCGTGACCGCCGCGTTCAGCACCGAAGTGCTGGAAGAGGGTGCCAACAGCACTGCCATTGAGCTGGATCCGGAAACCGTGATCGTGCTGCGTGCCAAGGAGCATCTGAAGCCTGCTCAATTGCCGCTGGAAAGCGTAGCCGCTGCCATTCGCACCCAGTTGACCAAAGAGCACGCCAGCGCGGCTGCCAAGACCAAGGCGGAGCAACTGATCGCCAGTCTGCGTGATGGCAAGACGCCGCTGGACAAGGCGGTGGACGGTCAGAACTGGAAGGTCACTGAAGCGGCGAACCGCGCTCAGGAAGGCGTTGATCCGGCGGTGCTGCAAGCGTTGTTCCGCATGCCGAAACCGTCCGCCAAGGACAAGCCGACCTTCACCAGCGTGACGCTGGCGGATGGCAGCCTGACCATCGTGCGTCTGAACGGCGTGAACGAAGCAGCGGCTCCGACCGATGAAGAGAAAGCGCAATACCGTCGCTTCCTCGCATCGCGTGTAGGCCAGCAAGACTTCGCGGCGTACCGCAAACAGCTGGAAAGCGAAGCCGACATCAAGCGTTTCTGATGCCTGGCTGAGCCGCAAGACCCGAGCCCCGGATGAAAATCCGGGGTTTTTTTATGCGCGCTGTTTCTGCCGCGGTCTGGGCCCTGTGGCGATCAAGCCGGGATGCAACCGCCAAATTGCGCGTGTTCGTCGATCATTTATCAGCGCGACTTTTTCCTGCGATTGAAGGTCGATAGAGTTGTAACTGTTTTAAGACACTAATCCATACGCCGCGGGGCAGCGATCTGTTGCACAATACGGCCCGGACCGTTTTCCCTCAGGATGTTCAATGTTGAATTCTATTCCCGTGCGTTTCATCGGGTTGGCGTTGTTGCTGACCGCCGCTGCCGGCTGTTCCAAGGACAAGCCTATCTACGAGCATGAGAATTTCGACGACTCCGGCACCTTTTCGCGCAATTACCCGGTGACCGACACCGCCAGTTGCGAAGCGGCCCGCCGAGCGTTGCTCAGCCAGGGCTACATCATTACCAGCAATGACCCGAAACTGGTCAGCGGGCACAAGAGCTTTCAGCAGACCGGCGAAACCCATCTGGAGATCAGCTTCAACGTGGTGTGCGCCGATGATGGCAGCGCCGGCCATCACGCCACCGTGTTCGCCAACGCCCTGCAGGACCGCTACGCGCTGAAGAAGACCAACAACTCGGCCAGCCTCGGTGTCGGCGTGCTGGGCTCGGTCTCGATGCCGATCGGCTCGTCTGACGACTCGATGGTCAAGGTCGCCAGCGAAACGGTGTCGTCGCAGAAGTTCTACGAGCGCTTCTTCACGTTGGTCGAGCTGTTCCTGCCGGCTGACGCAAAGAAGGCTGCGCACATCACCGAAAAACCGAAGACCGACCTGGGCGTCCCGGAAGCCAAAGCGACGCCAGCTCCATTGGCTCCAACCCCTGCGGCTGAACCGGCCCCGGCCCCGGCCCCAGCACCGGCGGCCGAGCCCGCTGCGGCACCGGCGCCAACGCCTGCGGAGGCAACCCCGGCCAGTTCCGAGCCGGTAGCACCGCCGGCCGAAGCCGCGCCGATCACCCCGGCACCGGTTGCCGAACCTGCGCCCGCGACGCAAACCATCACCCCTCCGGCCAACCCGACGGACATGCCGCCGCCCTCCGAGCCGATTCCAGCCATGCCTGCCTCCGGGCAGTGAACTTTACGCCACGTCTCCGACCTCTGTCGGACGCGTGGCGTTTTGTTGTCTCCCTTGAGCTTCTTCCTGCCAGTCCCGTCGAAAAAATTCCCGCGATAAATTCCTGACCGCCTGCTACGTTTATTTCATGAAGGACGCGTTTCATTTTTCCTTCACACGGGCACTTTATGCTCGAGGCACTGGTCATTTGTTCCAGGCCATTTCAAGCAAGCAGGTAGGGGGATTACGCAATGGATGACTATCAAGAAGAACTGCTCGAATTCCAGGCCTTTGAGCTGGATTCACCCGAGCCTGCGGAAGACGCCACCGAGCTGTGAGGCGTCAGCCTGTCTTGCGGTGACTGCGGCGAAATTCGCCCGGTGTCTGGCCGTTCCAGCGCTTGAAGGCGCGCTGGAAAGCTTCGGCCGAAGCAAACCCCAGCAGGTAGGCGATTTCACCGAATGCCAGTTCGGTGTCGCGGATGTAGGTCATCGCCAGATCACGGCGGGTGTCATTGAGGATCGCGCGAAACTGCGTGCCTTCCTCGGCCAGCTTTCGCCGTAACGTCCAGGTCGGCAGCTTCAGGCGTGCCGCCACTTCTTCCAGATCCGGTTCCCGGCCGCCATTGAGCAACGGCCCGAGCAATTGCGTGATGCGCTCACGCAGGCTGCGGGTGCGGGTCAATTGCTCCAGTTCCCGTTCACACAAACCGAGCAGATGTTTCCAGGTGCTGGGGCAATGCTCCGGGTTGCGTTGGGCCAGGCTGGTGAGGCTCAGGCGCAGTTGATTGTGTTCGGCGCCGAACTGGATCGGGCATTCGCCGAGCACCGTATAAGCGTCGCGGTAATCCGGGCTGTCGAATTCGATTTCGATCCGTTCGGCGCGCAGGGGCTCGGGGCTGACGCTGGACAACTGATGCAGCCAGCCGGCAATGATCGAATCCACCACAAAGCGGTTGTAGGCGTTGTACGGGCTGATCGAGTAGAACCGCAGCCATGCACCACTGGCGTCCTCGTGGAAACTCGACTGACCGCGATAGTTGGAGCCGTACAAGGGTTCGAAGCGAGTCAGACAACGAGCGGCTTCGCGTACCGTCGGGGCCTGCGCCGCGGTCACGCCGGCCAGCCCTGCCTGACTCAAGCGACTGAGCCCGCCCATGCGCAAACCCAGTGCCGGATCGCCGGTCAGCTGGATCGCGCCATGCCCCAGACGCATGTAGCGCGGGATCGACAGACGCGCCCCGGCTTCGGCCAGTCGTGCGGCATCCAGGCCGTACTGTTGGAGCAATGGCAACGGATCGACGCCATGGCTGCGCACGGCATCGGCCAGGCTGTGGACGAAGCCCACCGACAGATCCCCGAGACGCATCGGCAGCGGTTTCATGGTTTACAGCCAGAGGTTCAGCAGGCGCGCGCCACGAGCTTCGCTGTCAGCGAACTGCTGGCCGTTACTGTTGAGGAAGCTTTGCCCGGAACTCGGTTTGTCCCAGAACTGCCCGCGCAGAAACACACTCATGCCGGCCAGCGCCTTGCTGGCCGACGGTTGCGCGGTCAGGGTCAACTGGTGCCAGGCCTGGCCTTCGCTGATCGCTCCCGGTTTCAGGCTGACCGAGCCCGGCACGCTCAAGCCTTTGTAGCCTTTCCACGGTTGATCCCAGACGCCATGACCGACGACAACCGCAGGCACTGCGATCAGCTGCGCGCCTTGTTCGTCGAGTTTGCGGTAGTTGTCCGGATACCAACTGTCCTTGCCGATCAGCACGCCAAGGCGTCCGGCCGGAGTGTCGACCACATTGATCCGTGAAGCCTCGCGGGTGCTGGGTGCTTCGTCCTGATCGAAGACCGGACGCATCTGCCGCTGAGGCTGGCCGAGCGGGGCGCCGTCACGGCCAAAGACTACGGTGCTGTTGTACAGCGCGCCACTACCGGCCTTGAGCCTGCCTTCGATGATGTTCGGCTCGGGCAACACGATCGAGCCGGCCACCAGTGTGATCCGGAATTCCTTCGCCAACCCACCGAACAGCGCTTGATAGTCCTTGGCCATGTCCCGGGACTTCATGCGCAGGTGCGCGTCATCCAGACGTTTGCTGCCCTTGGCGGTGAGCCAGGCGCGAGCAAATTGCACCGGGTTGCTCGCCGCCAGCCAGTTCATCGCTTCGGCGAGGGTGGCGGCCTGGTACAGCTCGTCTTTCTCGCCGCTGATCATCAGCCAGGTGCCGACATGCTCCGGCAGGATGACCACGGTTTTTTCATTCAACAGCCCCTGATCCTGAGCCTGCTGCAAATAGGCGGCGAGCTTGCGGTGCAGACGTTCGGGGCTTTGGTAGTCGGTGGGGAACAGTTCGGGCTGGATGCCCAGCAGATTGCCGCGGTCGGCCGGGGTGCCCTGATCGACCGCGAGTTTGATCCGCAGGTCCGACAGGTAATGACCGGCCGGGCGGTCAGCCGCCCACATGGCGTAGAAGGTGAGCGCGGCGATGAGCGCCATGGAAAAAGTCAGGTACAGAAGTTTGCGCATGAAATCCAACAACAGCCGGGTACAGGGTGTGCGGACAGGGTAGGGCGCCAGCTCCGGCTTGCCAAGGGGCGCTGCGCATTTGGATCAATAACTTGTCAGTTACGGTCATTGAGTGACAGCGATGCGACTCCTAATCTGTCGACCATGACTGACGGGGGACGCAGAGCTCCCGCATTTTCCGTGATCGCTCGCTGTGGAGTTAACGATGACCGCCACTCAATACCCGCACCTGCTGGCCCCGCTGGACCTGGGATTCACCACGCTGCGCAACCGCACCCTGATGGGCTCGATGCACACCGGCCTTGAAGAGAAGCCGGGTGGATTCGAACGCATGGCGGCATACTTCGCCGAGCGTGCCCGTGGCGGCGTCGGCCTGATGGTGACCGGCGGTATCGGCCCGAACGACGAGGGCGGTGTGTATTCCGGTGCGGCCAAGCTGACCACCGAGGAAGAAGCGCTCAAGCACCGTATCGTCACCCGCGCGGTGCATGAGGCGGGCGGCAAGATCTGCATGCAGATCCTCCACGCCGGCCGTTATGCCTACAGCCCGAAACAGGTTGCGCCGAGCGCGATTCAGGCGCCGATCAACCCGTTCAAGCCCAAGGAGCTGGACGAGGAAGGCATCGAGAAACAGATCAACGATTTCGTCACCTGCTCGGTACTGGCCCGGACCGCCGAGTACGACGGCGTGGAAATCATGGGCTCGGAAGGTTATTTCATTAACCAGTTCCTGGCGGCCCACACCAACCATCGCACCGACCGTTGGGGCGGCAGCTACGAAAACCGCATGCGTCTGCCGGTGGAAATCGTTCGCCGCGTACGTGAAGCGGTGGGTCCGAACTTCATCATCATCTTCCGTCTGTCGATGCTTGATCTGGTGGAAGGCGGCAGCACCTGGGAAGAAATCGTTACCCTGGCCAAAGCCATCGAGCAGGCCGGTGCGACCATCATCAACACCGGTATCGGTTGGCACGAAGCACGGATTCCGACCATCGCCACCAAAGTGCCGCGTGCGGCGTTCAGCAAGGTCACGGCCAAGCTGCGTGGCTCGGTGAGCATTCCGCTGATCACCACTAACCGCATCAACACCCCGGAAGTCGCCGAGCAGATTCTCGCCGAAGGCGATGCCGACATGGTGTCGATGGCCCGGCCGTTCCTCGCCGACCCGGATTTTGTCAACAAAGCCGCTGAAGGCCGCGCTGACGAAATCAACACCTGCATCGGTTGCAACCAGGCCTGTCTCGATCACACCTTCGGCGGCAAGCTCACCAGTTGCCTGGTCAACCCGCGTGCCTGCCACGAGACCGAACTCAACTATCTGCCGGTCAAGCAGATCAAGAAGATCGCCGTGGTCGGTGCCGGTCCTGCCGGTCTGTCCGCTGCCACCGTAGCCGCCGAGCGCGGGCACCAAGTGACCTTGTTCGATTCGGCCAGCGAGATCGGTGGCCAGTTCAACGTCGCCAAACGCGTGCCGGGCAAGGAAGAGTTTTACGAAACCCTGCGTTACTTCAAACGCAAGTTGCAGACCACCCACGTCGAGGTGTGCCTGAACACCCGCGTCGACGTGGCGAAGCTGGTCGAGGGCGGTTACGACGAAGTCATTCTGGCGACCGGCATTGTGCCGCGTCTGCCGGCGATTCCGGGCATCGAGAACGCCAAAGTGCTGAGCTACCTGGATGTGCTGCTCGAGCGCAAACCGGTCGGCAAGCGTGTCGCAGTGATCGGCGCCGGCGGCATCGGTTTCGATGTGTCGGAATTCCTCGTGCATGAAGGTGTGGCCACCAGTCAGGATCGCGCTGCGTTCTGGAAAGAGTGGGGCATCGACTCGAATCTGGAAGCCCGTGGTGGCGTGGCCGGGATCAAGGCTGCACCACATGCTCCGGCGCGCGATGTGTTCCTGCTGCAGCGCAAGAAATCCAAGGTCGGTGACGGTCTGGGCAAGACCACCGGCTGGATTCATCGCACCGGTCTGAAGAACAAGCAGGTACAGATGCTCAACAGCGTCGAATACCTGAAGATCGACGACCAGGGCCTGCACATTCGCATCGGCGAAACCGGCGAGCCGCAAGTGTTGCCGGTGGACAACATCGTCATCTGCGCCGGCCAGGATCCGCTGCGCGAGCTGCACGACGGTCTGATCGAAGCCGGGCAGAACGTGCACCTGATCGGCGGCGCCGATGTCGCGGCGGAGCTGGATGCCAAACGCGCGATCAATCAGGGTTCGCGTCTGGCCGCCGAGCTGTAACGCTGCAATCAGGTCCAGCGTGCCAACGACCATCGCGAGCAAGCTCGCTCCCACAGGTTTTGCGTCGTTCACAGATGTTGTGAGCTCAGCAGAACCTTGTGGGAGCGAGCTTGCTCGCGATGGCGTCCTTTGAGCGACTAGAATGCTGGCTCTGTCCAGAATGAAAAGTCACCCATGCTTCTTCCCCCCGCAGACTGGCTCCCTCAAGCCCCCCTCGATCCCTTTCATCTGGACTGGCTCACTGCCGCCGGCATTGAAGTCGCGATCTTGCGTCTGGACAGGATCGATCCGCTGATCAGCGGCAACAAGTGGTTCAAACTCGTCGAACATCTCAAAGCCGCCGATCGCGCGGGCGCCGAAGGCATCATCAGCCTGGGCGGCGCGCACTCCAATCATCTGCATGCACTGGCGGCTGCGGGCAAACGCCTGGGATTCACGACGGTCGGGCTGTTGCGCGGGCATGCGCAGGACACGCCGACGGTCAGGGATTTGCAGGATTTCGGCATGCAACTGCACTGGCTCGGGTTTGGCGGTTATCGGGCGCGGCATGAGCCGGGGTTCTGGCAGCCGTGGCGAGAGCAATATCCGACACTGCATCCGGTGCCTGAGGGTGGCGGCGGTTTGCCGGGAGCACAGGGTTGTGCGTCATTGAAGGATCAAGTCAATGCGCAACTCGGCAAGCTCGGCTGGAACGACTATCAGGGTTGGTGGCTGGCCTGTGGCACGGGCACCACGCTCGCGGGATTGGTTTTGGCCGAGGCAGGACAACATGCGGTGTATGGCGCAATGGCTGTGCCCGACGATCACTGCGTCGCGGCCAATGTCGAGGCGATCGTGGGTGAGGCCGGAGGCTACGAGCTGATCGACGCCAGCCGTGGTGGTTTCGCCAAGGTCGATCCGGCGCTGCTTGAATTCATCGCGCAAACCGAACAGGCCAGCGGCATTCCCCTCGAACCGCTGTACACCGGGAAAGCCTTGCTGGCGCTCAAACAACAGATCGAATCTGGCCGCTTTGCCCGGGGTTCACGCTTGATTTTTGTCCACACCGGCGGTTTGCAGGGCCGGCGTGGATTTGATGGCTAGCCCTGATTGCGCTTGGGCATCATCCGCAGCAGCGTGTTATCGCCCACCACGTAATGGTGATACAGCCCCGCCAATGCATGCAGGCCGATCAGCCAATAGCCGATATTGCCGATCAGTACGTGCCATTGTTCAACCTGCTTGGCAAAGGCTTTGTCTTCTTGCACCAGCAACGGCAGGTCGAAACCGTAGAACATCACTTGATGGCCCTCGGCGCTGGTGATCAGCCAGCCGAGGATCGGCATGGCGATCATGAACAGGTACAGCGCCCAGTGCATCAGTCGGGCGAGCGCGGTCTGCCACAGCGGTGAAGCGGGGAAGATCTTCGGCGCCGGGCCGATGCTGCGTGCCAGCAGGCGAAACCACACCAGCACGAACACTGTCAGGCCCAGCATGTAGTGCACCTCGCGGATCAGCGAGCGGCCACCACTGCCCTTGGGGAAGATGCCACGCAATTCCATGCTGGCGTAAACCAGCACCAACAGCACCAGCATCAACCAGTGCAACAGGACTGACACGGTGCTGTAGCGTGATTCTGAACTTGTCCACGGCATACGGTATTTCCTCACGGATCAGGGTCGAAACGTGCCGTTCTTGAGCGACGGCATGCCTTAACTGTAATCCGCTTTGGCCGAATTGCCCGCGCCTAAAAACGCTTTCATTGCGCGAAATCAGGGGTTTGCCCAAAAAAAACGCCAGTGTCGGGCAGACACCGGCGTTTTTTTTGCCGCAGCCGCCGCAATCAGCTGCTTTGCGGCATCTCGCCGTTGGCCAGGCGTTTGTTGATGTCGGTGATCACTTCCGGCAGATCGCTGATGGTGTCGATCATGTAGTGCGGGCGCGAGCCTTCGAACAGCGCGTGAATGCGCTTGCGTTCGCTGGCCAGCGCATCGCTGCCCAGTGCGCGAAAGCCTTCGTAATCCAGGCCCAGGGCGTTGCCGGAGCAGATCAGTGCCACGGTCCACATGCCGGCGCGACGGCCTTCGAGAATGCCCGGCACGGTGTCGTCGATCTTCACGCAGGCGGCGACATCGTCGATGCCCAGCGCAATCACGTTGGCCAGTGCTTGTGCAGGCCATGGGCGGCCGTTCGGCACTTCGTCGGTGGCCACGACGTGGTCGGCGATGTAGCCGTTGGTGGCGGCGAGTGCCACGACCTTGTCCATCACCTGCTTCGGATAACCGGAGCAGGAACCGATCTTGATCCCTTGCTGACGCAGGTTGGCGATGGTCTCCAGTGCGCCGGGAATCAGCGCTGAATGCTCGGCGATTTTCTCGATCTGCAGCGGCATGAAGCGGTTATAGATTGCAGTCACGTCATCGTCGGTCGGAGTGCGGCCGAATGCCTTGCGATAGCGCTCGGCAACCTGCGGCTGATCGCACAGGGTGCGGATGTGATCCCACTTGCCCATGCCCATCGGGCCTCGAGCTTCTTCGATGGAGACCTGGACGTCGAACTCGGCGAAGGCTTCGACGAAGATCTGGGTCGGGGCGAAAGAACCGAAATCGACGACGGTGCCGGCCCAGTCGAGGATGGCGGCTTGCAGCTGGGTTGGGTTGTTGTAGTTCATGGCAAAGATTCCTGTGATAACACGCAATTCGAAAATATGGTGATCTTGTGGGAGCGAGCTTGCTCGCGAAGGCGTCGTGCCAGTTGGCATCTAGGTTGAATGTGTGACCGCATTCGCGAGCAAGCTCGCTCCCACAGTGGGTGGCTTAAATATCGAGCACTTCCATCTCGCGCAGCACTTCACCCACCGCTGCGACGGCTTCGCGCATCTGCGCCGGGGTGACGTGGCCGATGCAGCCGACGCGGAAGGTTTCGACCTGGGTCAACTTGCCGGGATAGAGGATGTAGCCCTTGGCCTTGACCCGTTCGTAGAAGTCCTTGAACTGGTAGCGCGGATCTTTCGGTGCGTGGAAGGTCGCAATGATCGGCGCCTGGATCGCGGAGGGCAGGAAACTGCGCAAGCCGAGCTTGCCCATCTCTTCCATCAGCGCCTGGCAGTTGGCGGCGTAACGCGCATGCCGCGCCGGCAGGCCGCCTTCTTCGTTGTATTGCAGCAGGGCTTCGTGCAGCGCCGCGACCACGTGGGTCGGCGGGGTGAAGCGCCACTGGCCGGTCTTTTTCATGTAGCTGTGCTGGTCGAACAAATCCATCGCCAACGAATGCGAGTTGTCGGCGGCTGCGGCCAACGATTCTTTGCGAGCAAACACGAAACCCATGCCCGGCACGCCTTCCAGGCATTTGCCGGAGGCGGCGATCAGCGCATCGAACGGGACTTTTTGCGCATCCACCGGCAACGCGCCGAAGGAACTCATGGCATCGATGATCAGGCGTTTGCCGTGCTGTTCGACGACCTGAGCGATTTCCGGCAGTGGATTGAGAATGCCGGTGCTGGTTTCGCAGTGGATCAGCGCGACGTGGGTGATGTCGCTGTCGGCGCGCAGCAGGCGGTCGACGTCGGCGGCGGTGGTCGGTTCGTCTTCAGCGGTTTCAAAGGTGCTGAACGGGCGGCCGAGCACTTCGCAGATTTTCGCCAGACGCTTGCCGTAAGCACCGTTGATCAGCACCAGCACCTTGCCGTCGCGGGGGACGAGGGTGCCGATCGCGGCTTCGACGGCGAAGGTGCCGCTGCCCTGCAACGGTACGCAGTGGTGAGTGGCGGCGCCGTTGATGATGGCCAGCAGTTGCTCGCACAGGCTGGCGGTCAATTGGTTGAAGCGGTCATCCCATGAACCCCAGTCGACCAGCATCGACTGACGGGTGCGGGCCGAGGTGGTCAACGGGCCGGGAGTGAGCAGGATGGGTGCGGCAGTACTCATTCGTGTGTCCTCGCGATAGCGCTGTGGGATGAAGCTACGGGGCCTACGTTGCAATTCGGCGGATCATCAATCAAATTGTTTGTTGTTATGCCAGCCATCAGTGAGGGTTATTCATGAACCTGTTCCAGCTCCGCGCCTTCGACGCCGTGGCCCGGGAAGGCAGCTTTACCCGTGCGGCTGCGCGGTTGTTCATCAGCCAGCCGGCGGTCACCGGGCACATCAAGGCGCTGGAGGAGCATTACCAGATCACGCTGTTGCGACGGACGGCGCGCCGGGTCGAGCTGACGGAGGAGGGCACCAAACTGGCAGCGATCACCCGGGCGATGTTCGGCATGGCCGAAGAGGCGCAGGCGTTGCTCGAGGCCAATCGGCAGTTGCTGACCGGACGTCTTGAGGTCGCGGCGGACGGCCCGCACATGGTTATGCCGATGCTCGCGAGCCTGCGGGCACGCTATCCGGGGATCACGGTGAATCTGCGATTGGGCAATGCTCAGGAAACGTTGGCAGCGTTGTTGTCCGAGCATGCTGATGTGGCGGTGCTGACCGAAGTCGAATCGCGCAAGGGGCTGCACCTGCAAGCGCTGAGCGAATCGCGGATCTGCGCGCTGGTGCCGGCGGGGCATCCGTGGGCGGCTCGCAGCGGTGAGGTCAGGCTCAAGGAGCTGGATCAGGTGATCATGGTCTTGCGCGAGCCGAGTTCGATTACCCGGCGCACGTTTGATCAGGCCTGTGCGCAAGCGTCGGTCAGCCCACGGGTGTTGCTGGAACTGGACAGTCGCGAGGCGGTTACTGAAGCGGTGGCAGCTGAGTTGGGGGTCGGGGTGGTGTCATCGGTGGAGGTCAGCCATGACCCCCGTGTCGTCGCGATTCCCATTGCGGGAGAGGGGCTGGTGAACCGGCACATGCTCGGCTGCGTGGAGCGGCGGCGGGAGTTGCGGTTGATTCAGGCGTTTTTCGGATTGGCTCCCAACTGATAACCGTATCGCGGCCATTCGCGAGCAAGCTCGCTCCCACAGGGTTTGTGCACGCCGCGGCTCCAGTGTGGGACCGAGCTTGCTCGGGAAGGGGCCGGAACTGACTACGCAAGGCTTTCGCGAACCATCTCGAGAAACGTCGCCACCACCCGCCGCGAACTCTGCTCGCGCAGGCACACCAGTGTTTCGGTCAAGCGCCGGGTGCAGTCGGTGATCGGCAGCGCGCAAACCCGTGAGTCCGCACCAAACTCTGCCGCCGACACCACGCCCACGCCAATCCCCACGACCACCGCTTCCCGCGCCGCTTCCCGGCCTTCGACCTGGATCGCCGGGCGGATGCGGAAACCGGCGCGGGCCATTTCTTCTTCCAGGGTCTGGCGAGTCACTGAACCGTGTTCGCGCAGTACCAGCGGCGTGTCATCCAGGTCTGCCAGGCAGATCGACTCGCGCTCGGCCCACGGATGATGACGCGAGACAAACGCCACCATCGGATCATTGCGCAGCGGCACGCACAGCAGACGTTCATCGCTGACATCGCGCCCAAGCAACGCCAGATCAGCCTGATAGTTGAACAGCCGAAACAGCGATTCATCGGTATTGCCAGTCTCGATCTTCACGCTGATCCCCGGGTAGCGTTCGCAGAACCGGGCAATCTGCGGCAACACGTGTACCGGCGCATCCACCGCCAGAATCAGGCTGCCGGTCTGCAAGGCCTGGGATTCCTGCAGCAGCTCCTGGGCTTCGGCCTCGACCACGAACAGACGCTGGGTGATCGCCAGCAGGCGTTCGCCCAGATCCGTCAAACGGACCGAGCGTTTGTTGCGATGGAACAGCAACACACCGAAACGTTCTTCGAGTTTGCGCACCTGGTCGGAAATCGCCGGTTGCGTCAGATAAAGCCGCTCGGCGGCTTTGGTGAAGCTTCCGTGCACGGCGACCGCGTGAAAGGCTTTGAGCTGTGCGTGTGAAACCGACATTTCTGACTCCAGTAACAAGCTGAGCTTATGTGTGAAATACGATAAATCGATTTTATTTATTAAACAGTAATTGCTTTGATCCGCTCACGCCAACGCTGACTGCCCGGTCGGGCAGCGACGCTGGCCATGAGCCTGTGCGTGCAACAGCAGGACTCATCTGACCGGTATCGCCGAAGGGACGGGGTGATATCGCAGTGCTCAACAATAAAAACACAGGCGTTTACTTAACGATTCTGCCGGCACACTCACACCCTGAGGTCAGAACCACAATGAACAAGCACATCGGCACCCTTGCGCGTTGGCGCATGCAGATCTTCGCTGTCACCTGGCTCGCTTACGCCGCGTTCTATTTCACCCGCAAAGCCTTTTCGGTGGCCAAACTGGGCATCGCAGAAGACCCCACCTTCATGCTCGACAAAATGGCGATGGCCAACCTCGACGCGATTTATCTGGCGGCTTACGCCATCGGTCAGTTCACCTGGGGCATGCTCGCCGACCGCTTTGGTCCACGGGTCGTGGTCCTCGGCGGCTTGCTGATTTCCGCCGCTGCGGCGCTGGTGATGGGCAGCTTCGCGACCTTGCCGATCTTCGCGACCTGCATGCTGATTCAGGGGCTGGCGCAGTCCACCGGATGGTCGGGATTGTGCAAGAACCTCGGCAGTTTCTTCCCCGCCGAACAGCGCGGGCGGGTGCTTGGGTTATGGAGTTCCTGCTACGCGTTTGGCGGCCTGGTGGCGTCACCGTTCGCCGGTTGGTGGGCTTACACACTGGTCGGTACCTGGCACGCGGCGTTCATTTCCAGTGCGGCGGTGGTCGCGTTGGTGGCGGTGCTGTTCTTCATCTTTCAGCGCAACAAACCGGAAGATGTCGGCTTGCCCGCCGTGGAGCCGGAGCCGGTCATCAGCGCCGAGGAAGCCGAAGCCAACAGCAAACTCAGCGTCTGGGAACCGCTCAAGGAAATCCTGCGCAACCGCACGGTGCTGGTGCTGGGGCTGGCGTATTTTCTGTTGAAACCGGCGCGTTACGCGATTCTGCTGTGGGGCCCGGTGATCGTGTTCGAACAGATGCCTTCGGTCGGCAAGGTCGGCGCGGCGATCATCCCCACCGCGTTTGAACTGGCCGGCCTGCTGGGCCCGATCATGATCGGCCTGGCTTCAGACAAACTGTTCGGAGCCCGACGCATGCCGGCCTGCGTGTTGAGCCTGCTGGCGCTGACCGTGACCCTCGCGTTGTTCATGGGCGCCTTGCACACCGGCAGCGTCATGCTGGTGGTGGCATTGTTGTTCGTGATGGGCCTGACCCTGTATGGCCCGGACTCGATGATCAGCGGCGCGGCCGCCATCGATTTCGGCAAGGCCAAGGCCGGCGCCACGGCGGCCGGATTCGTCAACGGCTGCGGCTCGGTCGGTGCGGTGCTCGGTGGTTTGCTGCCGGGATACTTCGACTCGGTGACGGTGTTCATCGTGTTCGCCGGTTGCGCGCTGTTCTCGGCGCTGGTGCTGATTCCGCACTGGAACAGTCGCCCGGTCGGCGTCATGGAACCCCGTGCTTCGGTGCCCAATCGGGCCCTGACCATCAAACCCCTGCGTAACTGAATAAACCTGCCTCGCGGCCTGCTGCGCCATTCGCGGCAGGCTGTGCCGTGGCCGACTGACTGGAGAACTCCCATGAGACCGTTTTGGCTGGAGCAGGCTTTGCAACTCGACACGTCCGAACCTTGCGCGCCGCTGCAAGGAGATGTGCGCGCCGACGTGTGCATCGTCGGCGGCGGTTACACCGGGTTGTGGACGGCGATCATGCTCAAGCAGCAGAACCCCGAACTTGATGTGTTGCTGATTGAGGCCGACATCTGCGGCGCCGGCGCCAGTGGGCGCAATGGCGGTTGTGCGCTGTCGTGGTCGGCGAAGTATTTCACCCTTGAGCGGCTGTTCGGCGTCGAAGAGGCGGTGCGGCTGGTCAAGGAATCGGAGCGCAGCATCCACGCCATCGGCGAGTTCTGCGAGCAGTACGGCGTCGATGCGGATTACCGTCTCGATGGCACGCTTTACACCGCCACCAACCGCGCGCAATGCGGCTCCACCGATGCGGTGATTGCGGCGCTGGAGCGCAACGGCATCAACTCGTTTACCCAGCGTCCGGTCGCTGATGTGCAGCGCATGGCCGGTTCGGAAAAACACCTGGAAGGCTGGTTTTCGCCAGCCGCCGCCAGCGTGCAGCCGGGCAAACTGGTACGTGGCTTGCGCCGGGTGGCGTTGCAACTGGGCGTGCGGATTCATGAAGGCACGGCGATGACCGGGCTGGAGGAAGGCCGTCCGGCGCGCCTTCATACGGCGAACGGCTGCGTGACCGCCGACCGCGTGGTACTGGCGATGAACGCGTGGCTGGCCCGCGCTTTCCCGCAGTTCGAGCGCAGTGTGGCGATCGTTTCCAGTGACATGCTGGTCACCGAACCGCGTCCGGATCTGTTGCAGGAAATCGGTTTGACCAGCGGCGTGACCGTGCTTGATTCGCGGATTTTCGTGCACTACTACCACAACACCCCGGACGGCCGGATCATGCTCGGCAAGGGCGGCAATACCTTCGCTTACGGCGGGCGGATGCTGCCGGTATTCGACCAGCCATCACCTTACGCCGGATTGCTCAAGCGCAGCCTCGACGATTTCTTCCCGGCTTTTGCCGATGTGAAGATCGACGCAACCTGGAATGGCCCATCGGATCGGTCAGTCACCGGCCTGCCGTTCTTCGGCCAGATGAGTGCCGGCGGCAACGTGTTCTACGGTTTCGGTTATTCCGGCAGCGGCGTCGGACCGTGCCACATGGGCGGGCAGATTCTCGCTTCGCTGGTGCAAGGTCTCGACAACCCATGGACGCGTTCACCGCTGGTCAACGGGCCGCTGGGTTACTTCCCGCCGGAACCGATTCGCTACCTCGGCTCGCTGATGGTGCGCAACGCCATTCGCCGCAAGGAGCGCGCCGAGGATCACGGTCGTCGGCCCCGGCACCTTGATGTGCATCTGGCGAAATTTGCTGCTGCGGCGGGCAAGGCTGACAAAGGTTGATGGTCAACGGGGCGGGGCGTAGCGGTTGAGCAGCCAGTCGAGCAATAAGTCGTCGTCAGGCTCGGTTTCCGTGGGCTGCGATGTTCGCGGGCGGCAGGCGTCGAGGCAGAGGATCGGCCGGTCGGGATCGCTGTCGAGAAAACTCACCCAGACCTCGCTGCCGGCGCAGGGCAGATTTTCCCGAGCCAGGCCGCTGCCGGCATGGGGCATGACCACCGCCAACCACAGCACTTCGCTGGCGCTGGCATTCGCATGATCGGGCCATAACCGGACGGCGATCCGCCCCTGATCGTCCACTTGCGCCGGTTGCCCCGGCACGCCGAGTACCTGCGCCGACTGATACCCCGGAATTGCAGGGCGCGGTTGTTTCGGCGGCGGGCGAAACGGGGTCGACCAGGGCAGCGCCGTAAAGTCGTTGTGATAACGGCGAACCGTCTGAACGGGATCGAGAATGGAAGGTTGCTGGCCTTGATGACGCAAGTCGGTGATCAACCATTGCTCGTTGAACGCGTTTACCGGGTGCTCCATGACTTGCACCAGACGCCCGCTGAGCAGTCGCGGGCAATCGCTGCGGCCGTGGATCGAGCGTGACCTGCAGCGTTGGCGTTCCAGCAGGCGACGACTGCGCTGGGCCGCGTGACGTTGCGCAGTCGGCAGAAATCCCGGAGGGGCGATGGCACTGCCCAGCGTGTGATTGGCAGCGTCCTGGCCCGCAATCGAATACCCTCGCTCACGCACTCCGGCGGGAATCTGAGGCAGCACCGCCTCATGGCGCTGGAACAGGCTGCTGAGGCCGGTTGCTGGCGCATCGATCTGCGTGTTGAAAGGAATCGCTGTCGGTTGCTGCGGCAGGCTCAGGCTGTCATCGGCGAACACCACCACGTGGCCGTCCGGCTGATGTTCGAAGTGATAGTGGATGCCTTCCTCTTCGCAAAGCCGTTGCAAAAAGGCCAGATCGGTTTCTTCGTATTGAATGCAGAACGGGCGCGGCGGGTAGTGGCCGACAGTCATCTCGATCCGATAGCTGTCGGCGGGCAGGTGATGTTCGCTGAGCAGTTGTTCAAGGATGGCGGGCACGTTCAGTTGCGTGAAGACCCGGCGAACAGGGTGTTGCTCCAGCGCCTGCAGATACGGCATCAGCACCAGTTGGTAGGCGATCCGGTGTGTTGCGCGGTATTCGCAGCTGGCACTTTGAATGATGCCGTGAATTCCGTGGTCATCATCCAGGTGCAGAAATGCCGCCTGATGCAGCAGCGTGCCGGGGGACCAGGCGGGCGCCAGGCCCATGACTTCGATCTCGAACCGATAGGGCTGATTCAGCGCTTCATGACCGCTGAAGCGCAGGACCGGCAGGTTTATCCCGCCCTCGGCCAGGGTCAGCGAAAACGGACTTTCCTTGTCATTGAGCATTCGAGCGGGCTCTGTTCAGGCGATACGGGCCACAGAGGGTACGAAAACACGACGTTGAATGGACGTGGCAAACCGGTTTTTCAGAATTGCCCTACAAGGCGTGTAGAAGATGTCGATGCGCATCGGAATTTTTGGTCGATTGCCGACTTTAGGCCGTATAAACTTGGCGCCATGCGTCGGCCAATAGATGTCTCGGCGCCACAGATCAAGAGAGTGAGTAATGGGCGCACAGTGGAAGGTTAAACACAAAGAAGCGGCAGCCAACGCCAAGGGCAAGATCTTCGGCAAACTGGTGAAGGAAATCACCATTGCTGCGCGTAACGGTGCCGATACCGCCACCAACGCACACCTGCGTCTGGTGGTCGAACAGGCCAAGAAAGCCTCGATGCCCAAGGAAACCCTGGATCGCGCCATCAAGAAGGGTGCTGGCCTGCTGGGTGAAACCGTTCAGTACCATCGCGTGACTTACGAAGGTTTCGCACCGCATCAGGTGCCGCTGATCGTCGAGTGCGTGACCGACAACATCAACCGTACCGTGGCGGAAATTCGCGTGGCGTTCCGCAAGGGCCAACTGGGTGCTTCCGGTTCCGTTGCGTGGGACTTCAACCATGTCGGCATGATCGAAGCGTCGCCGGACACCCCGGATGCGGATCCGGAAATGGCCGCGATCGAAGCCGGCGCCCAGGATTTCGAGCCGGGCGAAGAGGGCGCGACCCTGTTCCTGACCGACCCGACCGACCTCGATGCCGTGCAGAAAGCCCTGCCGGAACAAGGCTTCACCGTGCTGTCGGCCAAACTGGGCTACCAGCCGAAGAACCCGGTCAGCGGCCTGAGCGCCGAGCAGATGGCAGAAGTCGAGGCATTCCTGGAAGGCCTGGACAACCATGACGACGTGCAAGACATGTTCGTTGGTCTCGCCGGCTGACACACCAGAAAATCGCAGCCCTCGGGCTGCGATTTTTTTCAGGCGTCTTGCAACGCCAGGCTGATCTCGCCAAACCCCGGCCGCGCCAGTACATCCGGCTGACAGCAGCGCTGTTCCAGGGCTTCCAGCACCTGACGCTGTTCATCGCTCAACCCCGAGTCGATGCGCGCCAGCAATTCCCCCAGCAAAATCCCGAACGCCCGCACTTCAAGGCGTTGCAGCGCGCGGGTTTCAGGCGTGTCCGCCGTGGCGTGGAACGATGCCGCACCAAAGTCCCCCAGCAGACAGTCGCCCTGATCGTTCAACAGAATGTTGTGTCCGTAGAGATCGCCATGGGTGATGCCGTGACCGTGCAGATGCCCGGCGACCGAGGCGATGCCCCGGGCAATGCGCAGGGCAACGTCGGCGCTGAAGCGGCAATCGTCGGCATACACATCCCGTGAACAGGATGCCAGGCTCGGCAGCCCGGCCAAATTGCGGAAGCTCGGATCGATCAACTGCATCACCAGGCCTTGCTGGCCATCGGGATGCCGGTCGATGCGACCTTCGACGCGGATCAGGTTCGGGTGCAGCCCGGCGGTGATGCACGCGTTCATTTCATGCAGCGGCGAACCGTCACTGGTCATTTCACCCTTGTACAACTTGACTGCCACGGGCGCGGCCGCCTGATCGGCAGGTTGCCACTGCGCCCGGTAAATGACTCCGGAAGCGCCTTCGCCCAGCCGTTGCTCCAGCTGCAGCGCCGACCAGTCGATCAGGGGCGCGGCATCGAGGGCGGCGGCATCGGCTTCGGTTTCCAGCGGATTACCGGCGTAGGCCAGCCAGGTCAGGCTCGGCAGGGTCAGCAGCCATTGCGGCAGTTCGGTCAGCTGGTTGGCGGCGATGCGGATCAGCTCCAGCCGATGGCACTGGCTCAGTGACGGCGGCAGGGCGCGCAACCGATTGCCGGCGAGCATGAGTTTTTGCAGCAACGGGCGCTCGCCCAGTTCCGTGGGCAGGGTTTCGATGGCGTTGTCGGTGAGGATCAGCCAGCGCAGGTTCGGCGGCAGCGCCGCGCCGGGCACTTGAGTGATCCGGTTGGCCTTGAAACCGATCATCGTCAGCGCCTGGCACTGGCCCAGACACGCCGGCAATTGCGTGAACTGATTGTCGGAGCAGAACAGCACGCGCAGGTGCGTCAGACGGTGCAAGTCATCCGGCAGGCTGCTCAGGGCATTGCCGCTGAGGTTGAGCACTTCCAGCGTTTCGGCCAGGTTGAAAATCTCCGGCGGAAATTCAGTCAGGCCTTCGGCCAGGTCCAGCCGGGTGATGCCCGACAGTTCGCCGGCGCGCAGTTGTGCAAGGGTGTGCATGAGCAGGATCGCTATCGAGAAGGCGCAGAGCGCCGGAAATGGGCCGCATGATAACGGCAAATCAGCCCGGTTCGTGCACTTCGCGCAATTGCCCGAGTCGGCTGCGGGTGCGGGACAGATCGATCGCCTGACCGCCGAGGCTTTCGTGCAACGGGCGTTGGCCGAGCAGGGTCAGGTGTTTGTCCTGATCGTAGAGCACGTCGATCAGGTTGATGAATCGCTGCTGGGCGGCGATCGAGCATTCGCCCAGCTCCGGCAGTTCATCGATGATCCAATGGTCGAAGCGTCGGCACAGTTCCAGATAATCCATCACGGCCGTGGGCTGTTCGCAGAGGTCGTTGAAGGTAAAACCGACGCGCCGGCCTTCGCACAACCGCGCCTGCAAGTGCCGGCTGCCGACCGCCAGCGGCAACGGTGTGGCGTCGAGTGGCGGCAGGTTCAAGGCGAGGCGCTGCGCCGGACTGGCCGGCCAGACGTAATGGCCCTGGGTGAACACCTGATGCTCATGCCGGCGCGCCTGGCTGCGGTAATCGTGCGGGCCGCCGACTTCCATGACCTGCATGCGCGCGTTGATCAGGTCGATCACCGGTTTGAAGCGCGCGTGATACAGCGGGTTGGGCAACAAGCCTTCGGGCGGGTAATTGGAGGTCACCAGCAACAGGATCCCGCGCTTGAACAACGCCTTGAACAATCGGGTGATGAGCATCGCATCGCCGATGTCATGCACATGAAATTCATCGAAACACAGCACCCGACAGTCCATCAGCAGCGCATCGAGGGTGACGGCGAGGGCGTCGTCGCGGTCGCGGTGCTCGAACATGCCTTGATGCAGTTGGGCGAAGAATCCATGGAAATGCAGACGGCGTTTTTGCTGAATCGGCAATGCCTGGAAGAATCCGTCCAGCAACCAGCTCTTGCCTCGCCCGACGGCTCCGTGCAGATACAGGCTGCGCGGGGTTCGCGCAGGCGTGCCAAACATCAGGCCGGCCTGCTGCGCCATGCAATCGATGACCCGTTGCTGGCTGTGGCTGAGGGTGTAGCCCTGGCCGTGGGCCTTTTGCCGGAAATAGTCACGCATCGATTGCGCGCTGGCAGCGCACTGGCCCGCGTTTGTAACGGAGCGTTTGCCGAAGAGATGGCGCAAGGCTGACCAGCGCTGGGTCAGACGCGAACGTTCGGGCGGTCGGGCGGGCACTGCAATCACTCCGTCATCATCGGGCCGGCTCCCCCCGAGCGCGGCGGCGTAGTTTAACCAGACGGGTAGTTTTGCATCCACTGCGCTTTATCGTTTTTCCGGGGAGCAAGCTGCGGCGTGTAGAGGGCAGTGCCTGCACCGTGGGACTGAACGACGGGCAGAATGCGCAATGACAACGCGAGAATCCACACCGACCAGACCACACCGCCCGCTGGAACCTGCCTGGACAATGTGGTGCTGGATGTGGGGTTCTGACCCGGCTAGAAGCTTACGGATTGCTTGAGCATTTTCGCTGCAGGTGTGTCAGTCGGGCTGACCATCGCGTAGTTGTAGCCCTTGCCGGACCAGTACTCGGCCTGCAGATCTCCGTCCTGGCGGCTGCCCCGGGGCAGAAAGGTATTTTTCGGTCCTGGTGGACGCACGTAGAAACTGACCTTGTGCCCGCTCTGGTCTTCATACATCACCATCGCCGCCGGGCCTTCATCGGTGCTCAGCAGACGACCGCTGACCGGTGTAAATCCAGCCGATGTCAGGTCCGGCAGGCGATTGGCCTGAGTGAAGTAACGGTCGAGCCAGCGCTGGATGTCGCCGTCGCCGTTGACCTTGTAGTCCGCCGGCAGAAGCCCTTGCTGGGCGATCAAACGGTAGGCCTGCAAGGCGTCCGTCATCGGTGCCGGGGGATGAAACACGGTCATGTCCCGAGCTTTCCAGCCACCGACACCGCCGAGGCTGACGGCAATCAGCAGCACCGCCGCGCTGGCCCACTGGCGGCGCGACTGGCGCTTGAGTCGCTGACGGATCAGCGACGGATCGAGGTTCGGATTGGCCGGTTGTTGCAAGGCACCGCCGAGGGCAGCGCGCAGGTGCTGGGCATCCTGTTGCCAGGCACGAACCTGCGCCGCTTCGTCCGGATGGCTGGCGAGCCAGGTTTCCAGCACATGTCGGTCGGCCTCGCTGAGCTGGTGGTCGACGTAGGCGTGCAGGTCACGTTCGTTGGGAGGCAGACTGATCATTTGAGTATCCGCAAGGAAGGGCTGCTGATTTCCCCGTCGCTGAGCTGGCGCAGGGCCTGGCGAGCACGGGACAGGCGCGACATCACGGTGCCGGTGGGGACGTCGAGAATCTCGGCGACCTCCTTATAAGTCAGGCCTTCCACCGACACCATCAACAGCAGCGCGCGCTGTTCGGTGGGCAGTCGGTCGAAGACCTGCAAGGTCGATTGGGCAATGACGGTGCGTTCCACCGAGGGCTCGGCGTCATCGCGGCCGGTGAAGAACTCGAGCATCCGCGCATACCGCCGCGAACGCCGATGCGCATCGAGGAACTGCCGGTACAGGATCGAAAACAGCCAGGCGCGCAGATCGCCGTCGGCGCGTTTGTCGCCCCAACTCGACAGCGCCCGCTCCAGGCTGGCCTGTACCAGATCGTCGGCGCTGCTGCCGTTGCGGGTCAACGACACGGCAAAGCGCCGCAATCTGGGAATGATTTCTCTCAGTTGTTCGTCGAATTCGCTCATGAAGTTCTACTAGTCACTACGCTGTGGACTAGGAAGACGTCCGGCATTGGAGGTTATTCCACGTTCTGAAAAATAAATACCGGACCGTGGAATAAATCCCGATGGCGTGCGTCTTGCTGATTCTTCCTACTTGTGGCCGATGGCCCTGGAGTGCTTCATGGTTGATCGCAGCTCATCGCCCGGCGGGCCACAACGCCCGCCACTGAGTGCCGCGAGCCTGGTGTTGCGGCTTGGCGGAATCGCCGTGGTGGTCGCAGCCCTGGCCGGGGCGTTTGCCTACGTTCATGGTTCATTTGACCCACAACGACTGACGCCGAAAGCGTTGGTCGATGTGCTGGAAAAGAACAACGGCGTGCATCCCGGCTTTCGCCGTAATCACGCCAAAGGTGTTTGCGTGATCGGCCACTTCGAGAGCAGCGGTGAGGCTCGCTCGTATTCGGTCGCGCAAGTGTTCAACGAGCCGCGCACCCCGGTGGTCGGGCGCTTTGCGCTACCGGCCGGCAATCCGTACGCACCGGACAGCGCCGTACCGATCCGCAGTCTGGCGCTGCGTTTCACTCAGGCCAACGGCCAGCAGTGGCGCACCGGGATGAACAGCATGCCGGTATTCCCGGTCGGTACGCCCGAGGCGTTCTATCAGTTGCAGCAGGCGCAATCGCCGGATCCCGCCACGGGCAAGCCGGATCCGGCCAAGGTGCCGGCATTTTTTGCCGCACACCCGGAAACCGTGCCGTTTCTGACCTGGATAAAAACCG
Organism: Pseudomonas sp. B15(2017); assembly: GCF_002113215.1. NCBI lineage: Bacteria > Pseudomonadati > Pseudomonadota > Gammaproteobacteria > Pseudomonadales > Pseudomonadaceae > Pseudomonas > Pseudomonas sp. B15(2017). The sequence goes on along the minus strand of NZ_NEJZ01000010.1, from coordinate 146,985 downwards.
CCAGACCGTCGGCCAGTTACGCGACGGAAACCTACAACAGCATCAACGCGTTTTATCTGGTGGATGCCAGCGGCAAGAAGCAGGCGGTGCGCTGGAGCATGACGCCTCTGGCCCAGGATGCTGCCGGTGCGACTGCGCCTGAAGGAAGCGACTTCCTTGAGAAGGACCTGGTGCAACGCCTGGCCGAAGGGCCGCTGCGCTTTCAGTTGAACATCACCTTGGCCAACGCCGACGATCCGGTGAACGACGCGAGCAAAACCTGGCCCGCCGGCCGCAAAGTGTTGAACGCCGGCACTCTGGTACTGGAAAAGACCCAACCGCAGCTCAGCGGTGAATGCCGTGACATCAACTACGATCCGCTGGTGCTGCCGGCCGGCATTCAGGGTTCCGACGATCCGTTGCTGGCCGCGCGCTCGGCCGGTTACGCCGATTCCTACCTGCGTCGCACCAGCGAAGTCAGCCAACTGCCGACCGGCAAAAAGGAGGCTCGCCCATGAGCACGCAACCGACTCATTTCAATCCGCTGGCGCGGTTGCTGCACTGGCTGATGGCGTTGATGATCATCGCGATGTTGTTCATCGGTGCCGGCATGGTGACCTCGGTGTCGGCGCGGCATGAATGGCTGATCAATCTGCACAAGCCGCTGGGCATCGCGATTCTGTTGCTGGTGGTCGTGCGCATTCTTGTACGGCTGGGCACCCGTCAGCCGCCGCTGCCAGCGGATCTGCCGGGCTGGCAAGTGCTGGCGGCCAAGGCCTCTCATCTGTTGCTGTACGCGCTGATGCTGGTGTTGCCGCTGCTGGGCTGGGCGATGATCAGCGCGGCGGGGGATCCGGTGATGCTCGGCGCGTCCTTGCAATTGCCGTCGATCGTGCCGGCGGATGCGCAGGTGTTTGCGTTGCTGCGCAAGGCTCACGGGTATCTGGCGTATTTGTTGTTCCTGACCGTGCTGCTGCATCTGGCGGCGGCGCTGTTTCATGGCTGGGTGCGCCGCGACGAAGTGCTCGACAGCATGCTGCGGGGACGCAATCGCGGTTGATTGTGTCAGTCCGACGTGGCGAGGGTGCAAACAGCCTCGCCACGTTTCTGTCCGGCCAGTGATCGCCACCAATAAAGCAACGCGACCATGTTGATTGCGGCACCCAGCCAGCAGACGCCCGGCCATCCTGCCCAGGCGTACATGGCCGTCGAGGCGATCGAGCCCAAGGCGCTGCCAATGGAGTAAAACAGCATGTAGCCGGCGGTCAGTCGGCTCTGCGCCTCCGGGCGGACGCTGTAGATCATGCTCTGGCTGGCGACGTGCACGGCCTGCAAGCCCAGATCCAGGGTGATGACGCCAAGCAGCAGCGCCCACAACGAAGTTTGGGTGAGTGCGATCGGCAGCCACGAGCCCAGCATCAGCAACAGTGACAGACCGCTGACCCACTGTCCCCATCCTCGATCCGCCAGGTGACCGGCTCTGGCGGCGGCGAGTGCGCCTGCCGCGCCGGCGAGTCCGAACAATCCGATTTCGCTGTGGGAAAGCGACAACGGCGGGGCGGACAGCGGCAACACCATCGGCGTCCACAGCACCATGGCGCTGGCGAAGGTGAGCAGCGCCAGGATCGCTCGTCGACGCAGCACCGGCTCCTCACGAAACAGAGTGAACACTGAAGTGATCAGTGCCACGTAATGCGTGTCCGGTCGTGCTTCTTCATCCTTGGGCAATACCCGAAACAGCAGCGCGGCCATCACCAGCGTCAATCCCGCCGACAACAGATAGATCGAACGCCAGCCGGCCAGATCAGCCATGCCGCCCGCTACCGTGCGCGCGAGCAGAATGCCGACGACGATGCCGCTGGTGATCACGCCGACAACCTTTCCGCGTTGCGCGGGGACGGCAAGGGTTGCGGCGTAGGCGACCAGCACCTGGGTGACCACCGCAAGCAGACCGGTCAGGGTGACGCCGGTCAGCAGCCACGCGCTGTTCGGGGCCAGAGCAATCATCAGCAAGGCTGCGGCGGACAACAGCGTTTGCGTGACGATCAGCCGCCGCCGATTGAGCAGATCGCCGAGGGGCACGAGCAATAACAGACCGAGTCCATAACCGATCTGAGTCAAGGTCATGACGATGCCGATGCTGCCCGGCGTCAGACCGAAGGCGTCGGCCATCGCATCCAGCAGCGGCTGGGCGTAATACACGTTGCCCACCGCGAGGCCGCAAGCGATGGCGAAAAGCAGTACGACAGCGTTATCGAGTGTTGCAGTTTTCATGTCCCGGATCCTTTCGGGTTTCAAGTTGAAACTTGATTGACGGTAAGTAATCCAGTTTTGATTTGCAACCTGATTGGGTAAAAGACGGCACAAAAAAAAGATCGCAGACAGGCTGCGATCTTTCGTGAAGTGAAAAACGGGGAGGGATCAGCGCAGGGTGTCGACCATGTCGGCGATGGTGGTCAGCACGTCTTTGCCCAGTTGCTTCGAGCGTTTGCCCGACCAGCCGGTGATCGGGTTCGGCGCGTCGTCGTGATCCTTGAACGGCATTTCCAGAGTCAGCGACAGGCAGTCGAATTTCTGGCCGACGCTGTTGCAGGCCAGGGTCATGTTGGCCTGGCCCGGTTCGTCGCGGGTATAGCCGTACTTGGTCTGGAAGTCTTTGGTGGTGTGTTTCAGGTGACTGCGAAAGTGCTCTTCAAGCTTCTCCAGGCGCGGGGTGTAGCCCGGATTGCCCTCGCAGCCGGCGGTGAACACGTGGGGGATTTCTTCGTCACCGTGTACGTCGAGGAACAGATCGACGCCGTACTTTTCCATCTGCTGCTGTACGAAAAATACTTCCGGGCTGATTTCCTGACTGGCGTTCTGCCAGGCGCGGTTCAGGTCCTGGCCCATGGCGTTGGTGCGCAGGTGGCCGTGGAAGGCGCCGTCCGGGTTCATGTTCGGGACCAGGTACAGATCGGCGCTGGCCAGCAGTTTGTTCAGTACCGGATCGTCATGATGTTCCAGGCGTTCGATCACGCCTTCCATGAACCACTCGGCCATGTGCTCGCCCGGATGCTGCTGGGCGATGATCCAGATCTTGCGGCGACCTTCAGCGCCGGTGCCTTTGCGTAGCAGCTGGATGTCGCGGCCTTCGACGCTTTTGCCGGTGGCCAGCAGTTCGGTGCCGGCCTTGGTCAGCGCCTGTTCGATCAGCCAGTCGTGACGGCCACGGCTGTAAGGTTCGAAGTAGGCGAACCAGGCGTGGGTCTGCTCGGCTTCGAGGCAGAAGCGCAGGCTGTCGCCTTCGAATTGGGTAGGAATACGGAACCAGTTGACGTGGTCGTAGGAAGCGACCGCCTGATAGCCGGTCCAGGCTTTGTTGTAGGAAGACTGGCTGGCGTTGACCAGGCGAAACCAGTGTTCCTGATGGATGTGCAGGCCGCTGGCCTTGAAGTGGAACCACTGGAAATGGGCGCTGCGCGTATCTGGCCGAATTGCCAGAACCGGGTTGAGCGGATTGCTGATGTCGATGACTTGGATGTTGCCGCTGTCGAAGTTTGCGCTGATGTCGAACGAGGATTTGGCCACGGTCATAATCGGTTCCTGAATATGATTTTTATGGCGGCTACTTTACACGCAAGACAGGGGTGAAACCGAGGGAAATTGCGGGGTGTGGCGGGGGGGCGTCCTCCATGACGCGGATGCAGCTTAGTGACTGTGCGATTGATTCTCAAGTGCTGATTGGCATTACTTAGCCCCAATGTGGCCGGGGTCCGCTTGCCAAGCAATATTCTTTTGATATTATCCGCGCCATCGAATTTGCAGCACCCAAAGACTTCATTAGCCTGAAGCCATAAGCCAGAAAACTGGCAAAAAAAGACCCGGCAAAAAGCCGGGTCAAAAACCGTGATTAGCCTGATGAGGAGATAGTCCAGAAGACCGACCTAAGGTCTCTGGTCCATCGACTGATCTCGCGACCAGTTGCTTGCAATAGTAATCATTATCATTTGCAAGTCAAATGTTTTTATCTGCGCGATTGGAAAATTCTTTTCCTTCCGTCCGAACTCCCGTCTTCAGCGAACCGCGCCATCGAGCGAGTGATCAACCATCGCCCGCGCCATGTCCACCATGTGCACGACTGAAAAAGCCAGATCCCGACTCACGCCCTGCAAGCCGTCCGCCGCCTTGAACGCGGTAGCCGCTGCACATCGCAGCAAATCGGAAGCGTGGACCAGGGATTCTTCGCCACTCAGGTTGCTGTTCACACCGAAAAAGCGCTCGTCCACTTCTGGTTCTGACACAGCTGGTTTCAAGTAATAATCCAACGCCCGTTGCGCAGCGGCGCACCCTTGCGGGGAGGTGAAGGTGGTGTCCATTTGCAGATCGGGCAAGTCTTTACTGGTGATGGTCATGGTGAAAGGTCACTCCTTGGTCGATTCAAATCCGTGACTCAAGAATAGTACTATCAGTATTTGTGACCAGAAATTAAATACTACAATATGTGTTTTGCCGGCCGCAGGCATCCACGTATGGTGCCGCACATGGATAAATGGATTGAGTTGGTCAAGGCCAAAATGAGTGAACTCAACGTCACTCAAGTCGAACTCGGCGAGCGCGTCGGCATGTCTCAGGGCGGTATCGGCCATTGGCTGAACAAGCGCCGCGAGCCCGGCATCACGCAGATGAACCGCGTGCTGAAAGCGCTGGGCATGGAGTATCTCGAGGTCGCGGTGGTGATTCGTGAACCGCAGGTCGATGCGGACGACGAAATGCCCCTTGCGCAGAAGTACAACCCTTACTTTCGCTATCCGGTCAGCGAGTGGAATTCGCCGGTCGAGGCCCGTGAGAGCCAGCCAGCGTATTCGAGTGCCAAGGACAAGCGACGTTTCGTGCTGACGGATTACCACGCCCGCGGCCCGGCGTTCTGGCTCACGGTGACGGGTAACGCGATGACGGCGCCCACCGGGCAGAGCATCGGCGAGGGAATGATGATTCTGGTGGACCCGGCACTGGAAGCCGAGCCCGGGAAATTGGTAATCGCCCAGTGGCCGGACAGCGACGAGGCGATTTTCCGCAAACTGATCGAAGAGGGCGGCCAGCGTTACCTGGTGCCGCTCAATCCGACCTGGCCGAAAGCCTTGTTGACCGACGAGTGCCGAATCATCGGTGTCGTGGTTCAGGCAACCGCCAAATACTAGTCAGATCGATCCTCGCCAGGCGTAGGATCGATCCACCTTTCAAGCTTCTTCCAGCTCGACCAGTGCACTGCCTTCGCTGACCATTTCACCTTCCTGGCAATACAGTGACTTGATCACACCGGCGTGGGGCGCGCGAATGCTGTGCTCCATCTTCATCGCCTCAAGCACCACCAATTGCGCACCGGCTTCAACCGATTGCCCGGCCTCCACCAGCACCCGCACAATGCTGCCGTTCATCGGCGCGGTCAGACCGCCCTGATGGCTGTGACTGGCTTCGACAGCGCTGATCGGGTCGTACGTTTCAACGCGTCGCAGCTCGCCGTCCCATTGCAGATACAGAACTTCTCCACGACGAATCGCCCGCAGCTGTCGACGCAGTCCATCGTGCTCGACCACCAATTGCTCGCCGATCAGTTTTGCATTGCCGCCGGCACCGAGCGTCAGCGCTCGATCCTGCCCCTCGCAGCTCAAATGCAGAGTGATTTCGCGAGGCAAACCGGCGCGCAAACCGCTGTGAAGCGCCCAGGGCGAAGCCGGATCATCTGCCCGAGCCATCCCCGGCAAACTCTGCGCAAAAGCCTGCGCCGCCGCATTCCAGAACTCATCACTCAGTGCAGCGGGCGCTGGCAGCAACTGTTCCTGATAGCGCGGAATGAACCCGGTATCCAGCTCCGCCGCCGCAAACGCCGGATGACCGATGATCCGTCGCAGGAAGTTGATGTTGGTTTTCAACCCGCCAATCGCAAACTCATCGAGCATGCTCAGCAGTCGCAAGCGCGCCTGCTCACGATCCTCGCCCCAGGCGATTAGCTTGCCGAGCATCGGGTCATAGAAGGGCGAAACCTCATCGCCTTCCTCAACGCCGCTGTCCACACGGCGCCCCGGCCCGGCGGTGGATTCGCGATACAGATCCAGACGCCCGGTCGCCGGCAGAAAATCATTCGACGGATCTTCCGCATACAGCCGAACCTCAATCGCATGCCCGTTCAGCGGCACTTGATCCTGAGTGATCGGCAACGCTTCGCCACGGGCGACGCGAATTTGCCAGGCCACCAGATCGAGCCCGGTGATGGCTTCGGTGACCGGGTGCTCGACCTGCAAGCGCGTGTTCATTTCCATGAAAAAGAATTCGCCGCGAGCGTCCAGCAAAAACTCCACGGTGCCGGCGCCGACGTAACCGATGGCTTGCGCTGAACGCACAGCGGCTTCGCCCATCGCCCGACGAAGTTCTGGACTCAGGCCTGGAGCCGGCGCTTCTTCGACGACTTTCTGGTGCCGACGCTGAATCGAGCAGTCGCGCTCGTTCAGGTACAGGCAATTGCCATGCTGATCGGCAAACACCTGGATTTCCACGTGACGCGGCTTGAGCAGGTATTTCTCCACCAGCATCCGCGAGTCGCCGAACGACGACTTCGCTTCACGCTGAGCCGAGGCCAGCGCTTCAGCCAACTGGCTGACGTCTTCAACGACCTTCATGCCCTTGCCGCCACCGCCGGCCGTGGCCTTGAGCAGCACCGGGTAGCCGATGCGTTCGCAAGCATCGCGGAAAGTGTCCAGATCCTGGGCTTCGCCGTGATAACCCGGCACCAGCGGCACGCCGGCGGTTTCCATCAACGCTTTTGCGGCGGATTTGCTGCCCATCGCGTCGATGGCCGAGGCGGGCGGGCCGAGGAAGATCAGGCCGGCCGCTTCAATGGCGCGGGCAAACCCGGCGTTTTCTGAAAGAAAGCCGTAACCCGGATGAATCGCCTGAGCGCCGCTGGCCTTTGCCGCCGCGATCAGTTTGTCGATTTGCAGGTAACTGTCGGCCGCTTTGCTGCCGCCCAGATCAACACGGATGTCCGCTTCACGGCTGTGCCGCGCTTCCCGGTCGGTGGCGCTGTGCACGGCAACGGTGGTCAGGCCCAGCGACTTGGCGGTGCGCATGACCCGGCAAGCGATTTCGCCACGGTTGGCCACCAGCAGGGTGGTGAGAACAGGTGCGCTCATCAACGCGGCTCCTTGGTGGTGGTTGCGGCTTGCCAGCTCGGTGGACGTTTCTGCAAAAAGGCCCGCAGACCTTCCTGTCCCTCTGGGCTGACGCGGATGCGGGCGATGGCGTTTTCGGTGTAGCGGCGCAGGGCCGGAGTCAGCGCGCCGTTGCCGACTTCCCGCAGCAAATCCTTGCTGGCGCGCATGGCGGCGGGGCTGTTGAGCAGCAGGTTGTCGATCCATTGCTCGACGCTCTGTTCAAACTCATTCGCTGGATAACTCTCGGACAACAAACCGATTTCCCGCGCCCGCTGCCCGCCGAAACGTTCGGCCGTCAGCGCATAACGCCGCGCCGCGCGTTCGCCGATGGCTTGCACCACGAACGGGCTGATCACCGCTGGCGCAAGACCGATGCGCACTTCCGACAGGCAGAACTGCGCGTCATCGGCGCCAATCGCCATGTCGCAGCAACTGATCAGACCCAATGCACCGCCGAACGCCGCGCCTTGCACCACGGCCACGGTCGGGATTTTCAGTTTGGCGAGGTTGTACATCAGCTCCGCCAGTTCCCGGGCGTCGTCGAGGTTGGTGTGGTAATCGAGTTCGGCCGATTGCTGCATCCAGGCCAGATCGGCACCAGCGCTGAAATGTTTGCCGCGTCCGCGTACCAGCAGAAAGCGCAGGCTGGCGTCGCTGGCGACCTTGTCCAGCGCCAGGATCAGTTCGCGAATCATCTCGGCGTTGAACGCGTTGTTCTTTTCTTCGCGGCTCAGCCACAGGGTCGCGAAACCCCGTGGATCGCTGTGCAATTCGAGGGTGTTGAAGTCGCTCATGAGGTTCTCCCGATCACATCCGGAACACGCCGAAGCGGCTCGGTTCGATAGGCGCGTTCAACGACGCGGACAAGGCCAGGGCCAGCACATCGCGGGTCTGCGCCGGGTCGATGACGCCGTCGTCCCACAGCCGCGCGCTGGAATAGTAGGGGTGACCCTGCTCTTCGTATTGGTCGAGAATCGGCTGCTTGATCTCGCTTTCCTGCTCGGCACTGAACGCCTGACCGCTGCGTTCGGCCTGCTCGCGCTTGACCTGAACCAGCACGCCGGCCGCCTGTTCGGCGCCCATCACGCCGATCCGCGCGTTCGGCCACATCCACAGGAAACGCGGATCATAGGCCCGCCCGCACATGCCGTAGTTACCGGCACCGAAGCTGCCACCGATGATCACGGTGAATTTCGGCACCTTGGCGCATGCCACGGCGGTCACCAGTTTGGCGCCGTGTTTGGCGATGCCACCGGCCTCGTATTTCTGACCGACCATGAAGCCGGTGATGTTCTGCAGGAACAGCAACGGAATGCCGCGTTGGCAGGCCAGTTCAATGAAGTGCGCGCCTTTTTGCGCGGCTTCGGCGAACAGGATGCCGTTGTTGGCGAGGATCGCGATCGGGTAGCCGTGCAGGTGGGCGAAACCGCACACCAGCGTGGTGCCGAACAAGGCTTTGAATTCATCGAACACCGAGCCGTCGACCAGTCGCGCGATCACTTCGCGCACATCGAACGGCTGCTTGGCGTCCGCCGAAACCACCCCGTACAACTCATCGCTGGCGTACAGCGGCGCAATCGGCGTGCGCTGCTGCACTTCGCCGAGCTTGCGCCAGTTGAGGTTGGCGACGCTGCGCCGGGCGAGGGCGAGGGCGTGCTCATCGCTTTCCGCGTAATGGTCGGCGACCCCGGACGTCTTGCAGTGCACGTCGGCCCCGCCGAGGTCTTCGGCGCTGACCACTTCACCGGTCGCGGCTTTCACCAAGGGCGGGCCGGCGAGGAAAATCGTCGCCTGATTGCGCACCATGATCGCTTCGTCGGCCATCGCCGGTACATAAGCGCCGCCGGCGGTGCAGGAACCCATGACCACGGCAATCTGCGGAATGCCCATGGCGCTCATGTTGGCCTGGTTGAAGAAGATCCGCCCGAAGTGTTCGCGATCCGGGAACACTTCGTCCTGACGCGGCAGGTTGGCGCCACCCGAATCCACCAGATAAATGCACGGCAGGCGGTTTTGCTGGGCGATGGTCTGGGCGCGCAGGTGTTTCTTCACGGTCAGCGGGTAGTACGAGCCACCTTTCACCGTCGCGTCGTTGGCGACAATCATGCATTCGACGCCTTCCACACGACCGATCCCGGCAATCACGCCAGCGGCTGGCACGTCTTCGCCATAAACGGCGTGGGCGGCCAACTGGCTGATTTCCAGAAACGGCGAGCCCGGATCGAGCAAGCGGTTGATCCGCTCACGGGGCAGCAGCTTGCCGCGCGAGGTGTGACGTTCCTGAGCTTTCGCGCCGCCGCCCTGAGCCACTTGAGCGAGCAGAGTGTGCAGGGCGTCGACCTGTTCGAGCATCGCCGCGCTGTTGGCGGCGAACTCCGCTGAACGAGGGTTGAGCTGGGTATGCAGGATGGCCATGGACAGCTCCGTTTAGCGGGTTTCGTTGAACAGTTCGCGACCGATCAGCATGCGACGGATCTCACTGGTACCGGCGCCGATTTCGTACAGCTTGGCGTCACGCAGCAGGCGGCCGGCCGGGAATTCGTTGATGTAACCGTTACCGCCGAGAATCTGGATCGCGTCGAGGGCCATTTGCGTGGCGCGTTCGGCGGTGTAGAGGATCACACCAGCGGCGTCCTTGCGTGTGGTTTCGTTGCGCTCGCAGGCCTGAGCCACGGCGTAGAGATAGGCGCGGCTGGCGTTGAGCTGGGTGTACATGTCGGCGACTTTGCCCTGGATCAGCTGGAATTCGCCGATGCTCTGGCCGAACTGCTTGCGGTCATGGATGTACGGCACGATCAGATCCATGCACGACTGCATGATGCCGGTCGGGCCACCGGACAGCACGACGCGCTCGTAATCGAGGCCGCTCATCAGCACTTTTACGCCGCCGTTGAGTACGCCGAGGATGTTTTCTTCAGGCACTTCGACGTCGTCGAAAAACAGCTCGCAAGTGTTGGAGCCGCGCATGCCGAGCTTGTCGAACTTGTTGCTGCGGCTGAAGCCTTTCCAGTCGCGTTCGACGATGAAGGCGGTGATGCCGTGGGGGCCCTTTTCCAGGTCGGTCTTGGCGTAGATCACGTAGGTGTTGGCGTCGGGGCCGTTGGTGATCCAGGTCTTGCTGCCGTTGAGCACGAAACGGTCGCCACGTTTATCGGCGCGCAGTTTCATCGAGACCACGTCGGAACCGGCGTTTGGCTCGCTCATGGCGAGTGCGCCGACGTGTTCGCCGCTGATCAGTTTTGGCAGGTATTTGGCTTTCTGTTCGTGGTTGCCGTTGCGGTTGATCTGGTTGACGCAGAGATTGGAGTGGGCGCCGTAGGACAACGCCACCGAAGCCGAGCCACGGCTGATTTCTTCCATCGCAACGACGTGCGCCAGGTAACCCAGGCCAGCGCCGCCGTATTCTTCCGGCACGGTGATGCCGAGCAGGCCCATGTCACCGAACTTGCGCCACAAATCGGCCGGGAACAGGTTGTCGCTGTCGATCTGCGCGGCACGCGGCGCGATCTCGTTGGCGACGAAGGACTGAACCTGATCGCGCAGCATGTCGATGGTTTCACCGAGGGCAAAGTTCAGGGATGGGTAGCTCATGGTTCACCTTTTGGCTTTTTTGTAGGGTGGGGAGAAGGGCGTTTCAGTTCTCACCTTTACGTTAACGTAAGCCTGTGACGAATGGCTGTCAATCACCCTTTACGTTAACGTCAACTTGAGCGAGAGTAGAGCCAGTTCTGAATGGTCGGAGCTGCTGTAGCTCCGTTCCAACACCCACTAATAAAGACAATAGGGGTCGTCATGGATCAACCCAGTGCAAACCCGCAGCGCAGCTACACCCGCGGTTCCCAGGATAAAGCCTTGCTGGCGATGACCATCGGGCAGAAGTTCGACGAAACCGTCGCGCAGTACCCGGACGGCGAGGCGCTGGTGGTGCGCCATCAGCAGCTGCGTTACACCTGGCGGCAACTGGCCGACGCGGTGGATGTTCACGCCAGAGCCCTGCTGGCGTTGGGTTTGCAAGCCGGTGACCGGCTCGGCATCTGGGCGCCGAACTGCGCGCAGTGGTGCATCACACAGTTCGCCACCGCGAAGCTCGGTGTGATCCTGGTCAACATCAACCCGGCCTACCGCAGCTCTGAACTCGAATACGTGCTCAAGCAATCCGGTTGCCAATGGCTGGTCTGCGCCGGGGCGTTCAAGAGCTCCAACTATCACGGCATGTTGCAAGGCTTGCTGCCGGAACTGGCCGAGCAATCCATCGGCGAGCTGCACAGTGAGCGGCTGCCGGAACTGCGCGGTCTGATCAGCCTCGACCCACAGCCGCCTTCGGGTTTTCTTCCGTGGTCGCAACTGGCAGATCTGGCCGCCAGTGTCACTGCGCAACAATTGCGTGAACGCAGCGACAGCCTGCACTTCGATCAGCCCGTCAATATTCAGTACACCTCCGGCACCACCGGTTTCCCCAAGGGCGCGACCCTCAGTCACTACAACATCCTCAACAACGGTTACATGGTCGGCGAAAGCCTTGGCCTGACCGCTGTTGATCGCCTGGTGATCCCGGTGCCGCTGTATCACTGCTTCGGCATGGTCATGGGCAACCTCGGCTGCATCACCCACGGCAGCACCATGATTTATCCCAACGACGCCTTCGATCCGCTGCTGACCCTGAGCACCGTCGCCGAAGAAAAAGCCACCGCGCTGTACGGCGTACCCACCATGTTCATCGCCATGCTCGATCAGCCGCAACGCGCCGAGTTCGACCTGTCGACCCTGCGCACCGGAATCATGGCCGGCGCCACGTGCCCGATCGAGGTGATGCGCAGGGTCATCAGCGAAATGCACATGAGCGAAGTGCAGATCGCCTACGGCATGACCGAAACCAGCCCGGTCTCGCTGCAAACCGGCCCATCCGATGAACTGGAACTGCGCGTCACCACCGTCGGCCGCACCCAGCCGCAACTCGAAAGCAAAATCATCGACGAGGCCGGCAACCCGGTACCACGCGGCACGATCGGCGAACTGTGCACCCGTGGCTACAGCGTGATGCTCGGCTATTGGAACAATCCGCAGGCGACTGCCGAAGCCATCGACGCGGCGGGCTGGATGCACACCGGCGATCTGGCGAGCATGAACGACGAGGGTTACGTGTGCATCGCCGGTCGTAACAAGGACATGATCATCCGTGGTGGCGAAAACATTTACCCGCGTGAACTGGAAGAGTTCTTCTTCACCCACCCGGCGGTGGCGGACGTGCAGGTGATCGGCATTCCCTGCTCGCGTTACGGTGAGGAAATCGTCGCCTGGATCAAATTCCATCCCGGCCACAGCGCCACCGAACAAGAGCTGCAAGCGTGGTGCAAGGAACGCATCGCCCACTTCAAGACGCCGCGTTACTTCAAGTTTGTGGAGGAGTTTCCGATGACGGTAACAGGCAAGATCCAGAAATTCCGGATGCGCGAGATCAGTATCGAGGAGTTGCGAGAAAAGCAGGCCTGACGAAGATCGAATGTGGGAGCGAGCAAGCCCGCTCCCACAAGGGGGCGGCGGTGAAAACAGGAATCGTGGAAAGCACAAAGGGGAGCCGAAGCTCCCCTTTAATTTTGTCGTCGCGTGCTCTTTTTTATTATTGAGGGGCGGTCTGTTGTTGTTTTTGGCAACCGTGGCCCTTTACCGCTGTTTTTGGCGACCCCCATCCGGGGTCAAGAGCAAACGTATTTTTTTGAGCGCTGATCTGCTTTCTCGCCAGGCGATCCAACCGATTCGGGAGCTACCTTAAGGTAGTTTTATTGTTCTCTGCCCGGTTGCGGGTCATTCCGAGGAACACCCTGAAAAGCACACCTTCTCCAAAAAAATCTGTTAGCTGCGTCTCTGCCGTGTTGTTTTTGTTATGTCAGAGTCGGTACGTCTTATTTTTATTGGTTTGCTGCTTTTTATTCTTGTTATGCCATAGAGATAGCAGAAGCCGTGCCAACTTTTAAAAAACCTTATAAATCAAGGAGTTGAATTTTTTGAAGGATTTCTCCTTCAGGCAAAACCAGACAATTTGTTTCCGTGTTACTCGCCTATGCCCACGTTTCGGACGCAGCGGTAACACCTTCGCCCTCACTGTGCGCTACGGGCCTTGGCTACGCGCGAACCGGTAGGGCGACCCAGCACGGCACTGATCTGTTGGCCGGCGGCAATCAAGGCGTCGAGGTCGATACCGGTCTCGATGCCCAGGCCGTTGAGCAGATACACCACGTCTTCGGTGGCAACGTTGCCGCTGGCGCCCTTGGCGTACGGGCAGCCGCCGAGGCCGGCGATCGAGCTGTCGAACACCGCGATGCCTTCCAGCAGACTGGCGTAGATATTGGCCATGGCCTGGCCGTAGGTATCGTGGAAGTGGCCGGCGAGTTTCTCTCGCGGCACCTGCTTCGACACTACTTCGAACAGCCGGCGGGTGGCGCCTGCGGTACCGGTGCCGATGGTGTCACCCAGCGACACTTCGTAGCAGCCCATCGCGTACAGCTCGCGGGCCACCATGGCCACTTGTTCCGGCGCGACCTCGCCCTCATAAGGGCAGCCGAGCACGCAAGACACGTAACCGCGCACGGTAACGCCGTGCTGTTTCGCCGATTCCATGATCGGCGCGAACCGCGCCAGACTTTCGCTGATCGAGCAATTGATGTTGCGTTGCGAGAACGCTTCGGACGCTGCAGCGAATACCGCGACTTCCTTGACCCCCGCCGCCAGCGCATCTTCAAAACCACGCAGGTTCGGCGCCAGTGCGCCGTAGGTCACGCCGGGTTTGCGCTGGATCTGCGCGAACACCTCGGCGGAGCCGGCCATCTGCGGCACCCACTTGGGCGAGACGAAACTGCCGACTTCGATATAGCCAAGGCCGGCGGCGCTCAGCGCGTCGACCAGTTGCACCTTGTCGGCGACGCTGATGGGCTGGGCTTCGTTCTGCAAACCGTCACGGGGGCCGACTTCGATCAGGCGTACTTTGGAGGGGAGGGACATGGGCTGAACCTGCTCATTATCTGACTGTATCGAGAACCCTGTGGGAGCGAGCCTGCTCGCGATGGCGTTGGGTCAGTCAACATCAATACTGGATGTTCCGGCCTCATCGCGAGCAAGCCCGCTTCCACAGGAGATGAAGTGTGGCTGTTACTGCGCGACTTGCTGACTCTTGAGCGTCTGCTCCAGCGCCTGCACGCAGCGTTCTTCGGCGGTGTCGAGTTCCAGCTTCATCTGTTCGATGTCCAGCAGCTGCTGCTCAAGCTGTTCCCGACGCTCGCTGATTTTCGCCAGCATGCTGTTGAGTTGTTTGGTGTTACCGCTGGAAGGGTCGTAGAGCTCGATCAGCTCGCGGCATTCGGCCAGGGAAAAACCGATGCGCTTGCCCCGCAGGATCAGTTTCAGGCTGACCTTGTCGCGCGGCGAATAGATGCGTTCCTGGCCTCGGCGCTCGGGGCTGAGCAGGCCTTGTTCTTCATAGAAGCGGATCGCCCGGGTGGTGATGTCCAGCTCGCGGGCGAGGTCGGAAATGCTGTAGGTCTGGCTGCTCATGAAAGCGCTCGAAATAAGGTCTTGGCGCTAAGCTAATGGCAGGTTGACGTTTACGTCAAGTGGCGGGCGCCTGCAGCTTGTCGAGCTTCTTCTCGTGCGCCGTCACTTGCTGGCACAGCTCGATCATCTGCTCGCGCATCCAGCGGTTGGCCGGGTCCTGGTCGGTGCTTTCGTGCCAGTACAAATGAGTTTCCACCGGCGGCACATCGTTGACCGGCAGATTAAACGCATGCAGGTCATGACGACGTGCGAAACGCTCCGGCACGGTCATCACCATGTCGGTCTGCTGCAACACCTGGGACGCCATCAGATAGTGCTGCGAGCGCAGGGCGATCTTGCGCTGGATGCCCATCTTGCCCAGCGCCAGATCGACATGGCCCAGGCCACTGCGACGGCTGGAAATATGAATGTGGGTCAGCGAAAGGTAATCGTCGAGGGTGAATTTTTCCTTGGTCGCCAGCGGATGACCCTTGCGCATCGCGCAGACGTAACGGTCTTCCATCAACTTGACGTGGCGCACCTGCGGGTCGGTGTTGAGCGGCGCGTCCACGGCGAAATCGAGGCGCCCGGCGGCCAGTTCCTTGGTGGTTTCCCGACGTTTGGACAGGAAGCTTTCGATGATCACCGTGGGCGCCAGACGGCGCAGGCGCTGGAACAGCGGCGGCAGAATCACCGCTTCGGTCAGGTCGGTCATGCTGATGCGGTAGGTCTTGACCGCTTGCGAAGGGTTGAAGATGCGGCTTTCCTGAACCGATACCCGCAGCAGCGACAGCGCGTTGCGCACCGGGCCGATGATGTTTTGCGCCATGGGCGTCGGCACCATGCCCTGGGCCGTGCGTACGAAGAGCGGGTCGTTGAAGGTCTCGCGCAACCGCGCCAGGGCGTTGGACACTGCTGGCTGGGTGATGCCGACAATCTGCCCGGCGCGGGTCAGGTTGGCTTCGGTGTAGATCGCGTCGAAGACGATGAAAAGGTTGAGGTCGACCTTGCTCAGATTCATTACGCGGCTCTCTTTTTATAGGTGGATGGCGCGGGTCAGGGCGGCCAGGAAAATCAACCAATCATATATCGGTGATGAATGTTTATACACGCCGAGAATAGGCTAGGTAAATTATCAGCGCTGTTCTAGCATCGATTGCATGACCTAAACAACCTCTGCCACAGAAGGTAATTGCTCATGGATTTCGCTTATTCGCCCAAGGTTCAGGAACTGCGTGAGCGCGTGACCGCGTTCATGGACACTTACGTTTACCCGGCCGAAGCCGTGTTTGAACGGCAGGTTGCCGAGGGCGACCGCTGGCAGCCGACCGCAATCATGGAAGAGCTCAAGGCCAAGGCCAAGGCCGAAGGGCTGTGGAATTTGTTTCTGCCTGAGTCGGAACTGGGCGCCGGCCTGACCAACCTCGAATACGCGCCATTGGCGGAAATCATGGGCCGTTCGCTGTTGGGCCCCGAGCCGTTCAACTGCTCGGCGCCGGACACCGGCAATATGGAAGTGCTGGTGCGTTACGCCAACGAAGAACAGAAACAACGCTGGCTCGAACCGCTGCTGCGCGGCGAGATCCGCTCGGCGTTCGCCATGACCGAGCCGGACGTCGCGTCCTCCGATGCCACCAACATGGCCGCCCGCGCCGTGCGCGATGGCGACGAGTGGGTGATCAATGGCAAGAAATGGTGGACCTCCGGCGCCTGCGATCCGCGCTGCAAGATCCTGATCTTCATGGGCCTGAGCAACCCCGATGCACCGCGCCACGCCCAGCACTCGATGATTCTGGTACCGGTCGACACCCCCGGCGTGAAGATCGTCCGTCCGCTGCCGGTGTTCGGTTACGACGACGCGCCTCACGGCCACGCCGAAGTGCTGTTCGACAACGTGCGGGTGCCGTACGAAAACGTCCTGCTCGGTGAAGGACGCGGTTTCGAAATCGCTCAAGGCCGCCTCGGCCCGGGCCGGATTCACCACTGCATGCGTTCGATCGGCATGGCCGAGCGCGCACTGGAACTGATGTGCAAACGCTCGGTGAGTCGCACTGCATTCGGCAAACCGCTGGCGCGTCTGGGCGGTAACGTCGACAAGATCGCCGACTCGCGGATGGAAATCGACATGGCACGTCTGCTGACCCTGAAAGCGGCGTACATGATGGACACCGTGGGTAACAAGGTCGCCAAGAGCGAAATCGCGCAAATCAAGGTCGTTGCGCCGAACGTCGCGTTGCGGGTGATCGACCGGGCGATCCAGATTCATGGCGGGGCAGGGGTCTCGAACGATTTCCCGCTGGCCTACATGTACGCCATGCAACGCACCCTGCGCCTGGCCGACGGCCCGGACGAGGTGCACCGCGCGGCAATCGGCAAGTTCGAGATCGGCAAGTATGTGCCGAAGGAAATGCTGCGTAGCGAGCGCTGATCCAGCACTTCAGCCCTGATCGTTCCCACGCAAAGCTCTGATCGAGGAGATCGCGGTGATCGTTCCCACGCTCTGCGTGGGAATGCATAACGTGACGCTCCGCGTCACAGTGGATGCGGAGCATCCATGGCTGCGTTACCACGCAGAGCGGGGGAACGATCAGTGGTTCGACGCTCAGTAAACCCACACCTCAACCCGCCGATTCTTGATCCGGCCTTCATCCCCGCTGTTGGTCGCCACCGGCATCAGCGCGCCAAACCCGCGCACTTCGCGCAGTACCACGCCGTTTTTCACCAGCTCCCGGCGTACCGCCATCGCCCGCAGCTTCGACAGCAAATCCGCCCGTGCCGGGTCGTCCTTGGCGTCGCCGAATCCCACCAGTGTTATCGCACGGTCAGTCTTGTCGTGGTGCTTTATATAGTCGAACACCCGGGCCAGATCCTGGCGGGCCTTGTTGTCGAGGCTGGCGCTGCCTTCTTCGAAGCGGAAGTTCACCGTCAGACGCTGGGCGTGGCGGCTGAGGGATTGATAACCCTCGGGCATCAGCGCATTCGGCGTGACGGCGATGGCCTGCACGGTCTGGGCGATAAAACCGTTGGCCGCGACAATTGCCTGACCCCGACGACTCTGCGCAAACTCCACCAAGGCCTTGGCCCAGGGATTGTTGCTGTCGGGTGGCAGATAGAAGAACAGCCGCCGCGACAGAGGATAGTCTTCAGTGGCGATCAGGCTGGCGAGTGGCAGCATCGCCTGGGATTGCCCGTCGACAATCGCCACGGCCTTGGCCTGACGCACGTAGGGCAGGCCGATGAAACCGATGGCCTGCGGGTCGGCACTGACGGCGTCGGACAACTGCTCGCTGGATTCAAACCGTTTCGCGGCATTGCTCAGGGATTTCCCACGACGGCTGAGAACCAATTCCTTGAACGTGTCGTAGGTACCGGACTGATCATCCCGCGCATACAGATGAATCGTCCCACCCTTGCCGCCGACGTCGTCCCACGTCTTCGCCTCGCCGCTGAAGATCCGCGCCAGTTGTTCAGTGTTCAATTGATTCAGCGGATTGGCGGGGTGAAGGATGATCGCCAGGCCGTCGATGGCGATGACCTGCTCGGCGTCAGGGCTTTTCAGATCGCCCCGGGCTTGCAGGTTCAGCAGTTCGCTGTCCTTGATCGGGCGTGACGAGGCGGCCAGATCGGCGCTGGCGTTCTTGAGTGCAGTGAAACCGGTGCTCGAGCCGTGGGCGGCGATCTCCACGACGACCCTTTGGCCTTGGGCCGTCAAGCCGGCGACTCGCTGTTCGTTGGCGGTGTCCGGCGTTTCGCTGTGGACTTTCAGCAGTCCCTGGTCTTGCAGCAGGCCTTCCACCAACGCCGGGCCGAGCGCCGCGCCAATGGTGTTGGAACCCTGGATGCGCAATACCGGGCCGTTCTCGGGAATGGGCAACGCCGCAACCTGCAGCCAGGCGCTGAGGAGAAAGACGAACAGAACACGCAGGGTCATGCCGGCACCGAATGCAGCCAAGGGGATTGCCGGGGAGATTAAGTCAGGCGCATGACCAAAACATTACAGCTGAATCAATGTGGGAGCGAGCTTGCTCGCGATTGCCGTGTGCCAGTCAAGCTTTTGCAGCCTGACACTCTGCTATCGCGAGCAAGCTCGCTCCCACAGGATCTCAGCTCAATTCAAGCCAGATCGGCGCATGGTCCGAAGGCTTTTCCATTGCGCGCAGTTCATAGTCGACACCGGCGGCTTTCACCCGTGGCAGCAAGCCGTGGGACGCCAGAATCACATCGATGCGCAGACCACGCTTCGGCTCGTCTTCAAAGCCACGGCTGCGGTAGTCGAACCAGCTGAACATGTCGGTCACGTCCGGGTTAAGGTGACGGAAGCTGTCGGTCAGGCCCCAGTTTTTCAGGCGGGCCATCCACTCGCGCTCTTCCGGCAGGAAACTGCATTTGCCGGTTTTCAGCCAGCGCTTCATGTTGTCCGGGCCGATGCCGATGTCGCTGTCTTCCGGCGAGATGTTGACGTCGCCCATCACCACCAGCGGTTGTTCATTGTGGAACTGGCTTTCCAGCAACGCCTGCAAATCGCTGTAGAAGCGCTGCTTGGCCGGGAACTTGGTCGGGTGGTCGCGGCTTTCGCCCTGTGGGAAATAGCCGTTCATGATTGTCACCGGCACGCCGTTGGCGTCGGCGAATGTGCCCCAGATAAAGCGTCGCTGCGCGTCTTCTTCATCGGTGGCGAAGCCTTTGTGCACGGCGATCGGTTCCTGGCGCGAGAGCAGGGCAACGCCGTAATGGCTTTTCTGGCCGTGGAAATACACGTGATAACCCAGGGCCCGCACTTCTTCCAGCGGGAACTGGTCGTCGTGGACCTTGGTTTCCTGCAGGCCGATGACGTCCGGCTGATGCTTTTCGATCAGCGCCGCCAGCTGATGCGGGCGGGCCCGCAGTCCGTTGATGTTGAAGGAAACGATCTTCATGGTCGGCAGTCCTGGCAAAAGGGCGATGCTAGCTGACATGTAGGATCTGGGCCAGCGTGGCGGTAGTCCATATGCGCTGCTAATGTCTTTCGGGTGTGGGAACGATCCCTTCAGCCCAAGGCTCGTATAACAAGAACGGGGCCTGTCGAGTCCTGTCCAGGGAGAATCACCGTCATGCCTGAAACCCAAACTGCCATCGCCGACATCCACATGCTCGACCGCGGCTATTCCCGGGAAGCGCGATCCCTTCTTTATCAGGCGTATCGCCACGAGCCGACTTTCGCTTATCTGTTCGAGGCCGAACGTCCGGGTTACGAGCAGCGGGTGCGCGCGACGGTGCGGGAACTGGTCAAACAGCATTTCCTGCAGGATCTGCCGGCTATCGGCCTGTTGGTCAACGACCGTTTGATCGGCATCGCCCTGATCGCGCCGCCGCAACGGCGTCTGGGCGTCACCGAGAGTTGGGCCTGGCGTCTGCGCATGGTGCTGAGCACCGGTTTTCGCTGCACCCGCCGTTATCTGGAATACCACGCCGCTGTCGAAGCCTGCGTGCCGACCGACTCGGTGCACATGCTGCCGCTGCTCGGCGTGCACCCACAATTTCAGGGCAAGCATTTCGGCGAACAATTGTTGCAAGCGGTGCACAACTGGTGCGCGGTGGACGAAAGCTCCCAAGGCGTGATCCTCGACACCGGCAACCCGCGATATCTGGAGTTCTACAAGCGTCAGGGTTACGAAGAAATCGGCGAAGTCGCTGTCGGCCCGGTGCGCGAGCACGTGTTTTTCCATGCCAACCCGCAGGTGTTACAAACTGCAACGGGATAACCATCGAACTTTTTCGGAAATTTCCTCTTCTATCACGCTCCCAAGCCCGTGATAGCATCCGCGCCTATGAAGTTTCCAGGAAGATTTACCAGTGGCGTGCTCATGCTGTTAACCAGCTGCGCGGCGCTGGCGCAAAGTGAATTGGATGTGCGGATCAAACCGTCCAACGATGAACTGAAAGCCAATATAGAAGGCTATATCGGCAGCCTCGGCGATCGTGACGAAGAAGCCTTGCAGCGCTTCAGTCGCGGCGCCGAAGAACAGGCGCGCAAGGCCGCCCAGGCCTTGGGCTATTACCAGCCGCAGATCGAAAGTGACGTCAAGGGCGGCGAAAAACCGCGACTAGTGCTGAACATCGATCCCGGCGAGCCGATCCGCCTGCGTAACGTGACCGTGCGCATCGACGGCCCGGCGGCCTCCCTCAAATCCTTTCGAGTCCCGAAAAGCGACGTGCTCAAGCCCGGCGCGGTGCTCAACCATGGGCGTTACGAAGACGCCAAGCGCCTGATTCAGAACCAGGCTTCGCGCTATGGCTTCTTCAGCGGTCGTTTCACCAGTCAGAAATTGATGGTCGATCCCCGCGCCGGGGTCGCCGACGTCGAACTGATCTACGAAAGCGGCCCGCGTTATGCGCTGGGCAAAGTCAGTTTTGAAGGCGACACACCGTTCGATGAAGACCTGCTGCAACGCATGGTGCCGTTCAAGGCCGGCGAGCCGTATGATTCCGAGCTGATCGCCGAACTCAACCGCGACTTGCAATCGAGCGGTTACTTCGAAGGCGTGCGGGTTGACGCCGCGCCGACCGCCGCGAAAAACGACGTGATCCCGGTGGACGTCAAACTCGATACCCGCAAGCCGCGCACCATGGGCCTGGGTCTTGGTTATTCCACCGACGTCGGCCCGCGAATCAAGGC
This sequence comes from Pseudomonas sp. B15(2017), assembly GCF_002113215.1. NCBI lineage: Bacteria > Pseudomonadati > Pseudomonadota > Gammaproteobacteria > Pseudomonadales > Pseudomonadaceae > Pseudomonas > Pseudomonas sp. B15(2017). The sequence continues at coordinate 125,640 of NZ_NEJZ01000010.1, read as the reverse complement.
CAACTGGACCCGTCACTGGGTCAATCCGCAGGGCGACAGTTATGGCTGGGAGGCCGAACTGTCCGCGCCACGGCAGAACGTCGGCCTGTTTTACGACATCCCGCTCGACCCGCCGCTGACCGACAAGCTGCGCTGGGCCGGCGGTTATCAATACGAGGACATCGACGGCTCCGACACCCTGAGCAAGCTGCTGACTTTCGGCCCGGAATGGCACAGCAAACTGCCGAGCGGCTGGCAGCGGGTCATCTCTTTGAAATGGCAGCGCGAGGAATACCAGCTCGGCGACGACTCCGGCCTGAGCACCTTGCTGATGCCCGGCGTCAGCTATTCCTACCTCAAGAGCGACAACCGCATCGATCCGCACAATGGCTATCGCCTGACCTTCGAAAGCAAAGTGGCAAAAGAAGGCCTCGGCTCGGACAACAACCTGGTTTACGGCACGGCGCTGGTCAAAGGCTTGACCACCGTGTTCGACAAGCACCGTTTGCTCGGTCGGGTGCAGGTCGGCGGCAGCGCCACCAACGGCTATAAATCGGTGCCGCCGTCGCTGCGCTTCTTCGCCGGTGGCGATCAGAGCGTGCGCGGTTACGACTATCAGAGCCTGTCCCCGGAGAACTCCGAAGGCGACCGCATCGGCGGGCGCTACATGGTGGCCGGCAGCGTCGAATACCAATACTCGATTGCCGAGAAGTGGCGCGTGGCGACCTTCGTCGATCAGGGCAACTCCTTCAACAAACTCGAACTGCCGAACCTCAAGACCGGGGTCGGTATCGGTGTGCGCTGGGTCTCGCCGGTGGGGCCGATCCGCCTCGACCTGGCCCACGCGCTGGACGACGATGGCGGCATCCGGCTGCACTTTTCCATGGGGCCTGAGCTGTGAAGCGTGGTTTGAAAATGTCGGCGCTGGCGCTGTTGTCGCTGGTGTTGCTGATGGTATTGAGTATTGCCGTTGTGCTCGGAACGCAGGCCGGCAGCCGTTGGGTGTTGGGACTGGTTCCGGGCTTGAGCGTCGACAATTTCCAGGGTCGCCTCGGCGGGCAGTGGAGCGCCGATCACCTGTTGTGGCAGCAGGACACCAGCCGCGTCGAACTGGACAAGCCGATCTTCGAATGGTCGCCGCTGTGCCTGACGCGCATGACGCTATGCATCGAACAGCTCAAGGCCGATACCGTCAGCCTGCAATTTCCGCCGAGCGAAGAAGTCACCGAAAGCGGTCCGATCAAACTTCCTGATCTGCAATTGCCCGTGGCCATCGAGTTGGGCGACGTGCAGGTCGGCAGTCTGCTGTTCAACGGCAGTGAAGAGCTCAAAGGCCTGCAACTGGCGGCGCACTGGACCGCCAAAGGCCTGCAGATCGACAGCGTGAAACTGCAGCGTGACGACTTGAGCCTGAATCTGTCCGGTCTGTTGCAACCGACCGGCAACTGGCCGCTGAACATCGCCGGTGATCTGACCTTGCCGTCGCCGGCTCCCGAGCCGTGGACGCTGGCGCTGAAAATCGACGGCGACCTGCTGAAAACCCTCAACCTGCACGCCGACAGCCGTGGCTACCTCGACGGCCAGTTGAGCGGCGAGCTGCAACCGCTGGTGGAAAACCTGCCGGCCAAAGTGCGGATCACCTCGGAGGCGTTCAAGCCGAGCGCCGATCTGCCGGACACCCTGCAATTCAATCAACTGGTATTGACCGGCGAAGGCGACCTGAAAAACGGTTACCAATTGCTCGGCAATGCGACGCTGCCTGCCGAGAAAGGTCCGGTGGCGTTGCTGCTCAAAGGCAAGGTCGACGCCAACGGCGCGCAGATCGCCGGCCTCGATCTGACGGCCAGCGACAAACAAAGCCTCAAGCTCACCGGCAATGTCGACTGGAGCAAAGGCCTCAGTGCCCAGGCCAATATCAACTGGCTGGATTTTCCGTGGCACCGGCTCTATCCGGAGATCGACGAGCCGCAGATCACGTTGCGTACCTTCACCGGCGAAGTCTCCTACACCGACGGTCAATACATTGGTAACTTTGCCGCCGCTGCAGATGGGCCGGCGGGGGCGTTCACCCTGAGCAGTCCGTTCAGCGGCAATCTCAAGCAGATCTTCCTGCCACAGCTGAAACTCGAAGCCGGGCAGGGCAAGGCCGAAGGCCATGTGAACGTGCAGTTCGCCGATGGCATCGCCTGGGACACCGCGCTGGAACTGTCGGCGCTCAACCCGGCGTATTGGGTCGCGGAATTGCCGGGCACGCTGGCCGGCCCATTGAAGAGCAAAGGCGAAATGAAGAACGAGCGCCTGAGCCTGAATGCCGACCTCGATCTGAAAGGCAAACTGCGCGGCCAGCCGGCGATCCTGCAAGCCAAGGCCGACGGCGCCGGCGAGCAGTGGAATCTGAATGCTCTGCAAATCCGTCTCGGCGACAACAGCATCAACGGCAAGGGCAGCCTGCAACAGAAGCTTGCCGGGCAGATCGATATCAAGCTGCCGCGTCTGGCCCAGCTCTGGCCGCAGTTGCGCGGGCAGATCAACGGTCGAGTCGATGTCGCCGGTACGCTGAAAGCACCGCAAGGCAAGCTCGACCTGCAAGGCTCGCAACTGGTGTTCCAGGACAACCGCCTGCAAAGCCTCAACCTCGATGCCACCCTCGACAGCGCGCAGCGGGCGAAAATCGATCTGAAGGGTAGCGGCATCCAGGCTGGCGACACGAACCTGGGTGTGTTGACCGTCAGCGCTCAGGGCGATATCAAAAATCAGAAGCTCAACCTCGACCTGCTCGGGCCGAGGCTGAAACTCGCGCTGGGGCTGGACGGCAACCTGGACAAAGGCAACTGGCGCGGGCGTCTGGCCAGCGGCGATATCCAGGCCGGCGGTCAGGACTGGAAGCTGCAAAACCCGGCGAAACTCGAACGTCTGGCCGACGGCAAGATCAACTTCGGCGCCCATTGCTGGATGTCCGGCAATGCCAGCCTGTGTGGCGAAGATCAGCGGTTGATGCCGGAGCCGAAGCTGCGTTACCACCTCAAGCAGTTTCCGATCGAAAGCCTCGCGCAATGGTTGCCGAAGGATTTCGCCTGGCAGGGCAAGCTCAATGCCGACCTGCAACTGGACCTGCCGGCCAGCGGCCCGAACGGCCAGATCAGCGTGGATGCCAGCGGTGGCACTTTGCGCATGAAGGAAAAGGATCAGTGGGTCGACTTCCCGTACCAGACCCTCAAGCTGACCAGCAAACTCACGCCCAAACGCATTGACACTGACCTCAATTTCGTCGGTGGCAAACTCGGTGAGTTGATGGTGCAGGCGCAGATCAATCCGCTGCCGAAGAACAAGCCACTCAGCGGTTCATTCCGTCTCAGCGGGCTGGACCTGTCGGTGGCGCGGCCGTTTGTGCCAATGGTCGAAAAACTTACCGGGCGCCTCAATGGCAGCGGCACGATTTCCGGCGGGCTGCTCGCGCCGCTGGTCAACGGCACCGTGCAACTCAGCGACGGCGAAGTGTCCGGGCCGGAGCTGCCGATCGAACTGCAAGCGTTGCAACTGCAGGCCGTGATCGCGGGAGAATCCGTGCAACTGAACGGCAGCTGGAAAAGCGGCAAGAGCGGGCAGGGCAGTCTGAGCGGCAACATCGCCTGGGGTCAGGCGCTGATGGTGGATCTGGCGCTCAAGGGTACGCAACTGCCGGTGACCGTCGAGCCCTACGCCAAGCTTGAAATGGCGCCGGACCTGAAGATTTCCATGGCCGGCGATGAACTGGCGATTGCCGGCAAGGTGCTGGTGCCCCGAGGCGAAATCACCGTGCGCGAGCTGCCGCCATCGACGGTGAAAGTCAGCGATGACACGATCATCGTCGGCGCGCAGACCGAAGAGGGCAAACCACCGATGGCCATGAAGATGGACATCGACGTGGTGGTCGGCGAGGACAAACTGAGCTTCGCCGGGTTCGGCCTGACCGCCAACCTGCAAGGTCACGTGCACATCGGCGACAACATGGACACCCGTGGCGAACTGTGGCTCAACGACGGTCGCTACCGCGCCTATGGTCAGCGCCTGACGGTGCGTCGCGCGCGTCTGCTGTTTGCCGGGCCGATCGATCAGCCGTATCTGGACATCGAAGCGATTCGCCAGACTGACGACGTGATCGCCGGTATTCGACTGAGCGGCAGCGCCGAGCAGCCGACTACGCAGATTTTTTCCGAACCGGCGATGAGCCAGGAGCAGGCGCTGTCCTATCTGGTGCTGGGGCGTCCGCTGAGCACCACCGGCGAGGACAACAACATGCTCGCGCAGGCGGCGCTCGGTCTGGGTCTGATGGGCAGTTCCGGGGTCACCAGCAGTCTGGCCAGTGATCTGGGCATTCAGGACTTCCAACTCGACACCCAGGGCAGCGGCAACACCACCAGCGTGGTGGCCAGCGGCAATATCTCGGAGAAGCTCAGTTTGCGTTATGGCGTCGGTGTGTTCGAACCGGCCAATACCATTGCCTTGCGTTACAAACTGAGCAAGAAGGTCTACCTCGAAGCCGCCAGCGGCGTGGCCAGTTCGCTGGACATCTTCTACAAGCGGGATTTCTAGCCCGCTTTTTCCATCGCCGGATTGCCTGATCGTCCCCACGCCCAAACACCTGATCGTTCCCACGCTCCGCGTGGGAATGCCTCAATGGACGCTCCGCGTCCGCTGTTGAATGGGACGCGTAGCGTCCCGGGCTGCATGCCCACGCAGAGCGTGGGAACGATCTCGTGCGGTCAGTTATCGCCTAATTACAAAGCAGCCTAACTATTGCGTTGACATTCGCTGCCTAGGCAGTAACATCTCGACATACATTCACTGCCTAGGCAGTTATTAGGTGCGTACATGAAGCATTTCACCCCGGATGAATTCAAGCATTGTCACCTCGGCCTGTTGCTCGGCCGTGCAGCCTTGCTCAAGGACAGGATCATCGACACCCACATGGAACCCCACGGCATCACTGCCGCGCAGTTCAAGGTGTTGATCATCATGGCCCAGTACGGCGTCGACACCCCGGCCGAGCTGTGTCGGCACCTGTCGCTGGACAGCGGTTCGATGACCCGCATGCTCGACCGTCTGGAGCAGAAAGACTTCCTGATCCGCCAGCGCAGCGAAGGCGATCGTCGTCAGGTGCAGTTGAAGCTCACCGGGCAAGGTCAGGCGCTGGCCGATCGTCTGCCGCACATCGGTGCCGACGCCATGAATGAGCTGGCCGGCGCGATTACTCCGGATGAGTTGAAAACCCTGGAATACATCCTCAAGAAAATTTTGCTGGCGGCCGGTGACCCGATCACCATCCAGCGGCTAGGTGAACACAATGAGCGGTAAAACCTTGCGCAGCAGCCTGACACTGGTGCTGTCGGCGATGATCCTCGCCGGTTGCGCCAACTACAGCGGCCTCGATACCCATGGCAAAAACCTTGATGCGAAAGACCTTAAGGTCGGCCAATCCCTCAATGGCGTGACACTGTCGCCGGCCGCGTGGCCGAAAAGCGACTGGTGGACCAGCCTCGGCGATCCGCAGCTCGACGGTCTGATCCGCGAGGCCCTGAAAGACAGCCCGGACATGCAGATCGCCGACGCCCGTGCCCATCAGGCCAGCGCCGCCGCGTATGCCGCTGATGCCGAGCGCTATCCGACCCTCGACGCCAGCGCAGGCATCAGCCGTTCGCGTCTGGCCAAGGATCAGGACCCGCGAGGGCAGGGCGATGCCTACGCCACCACGCGCAACATCAGCGCCGGCTTCAATTACAACTTCGACCTGTGGGGCGGTCAGCGCGATGCCTGGGAAGCCGCACTCGGTCAGGCCCGTGCCGCCGAAGTCGACCGTCAGGCCGCGCAGTTGACCCTGGCTGCCGACGTGGCCCGGGCCTACAGCGATCTGGGTCAGGCGCATATCGTTTATGACCTGGCCAACGAAGACCTCAAGCGCACCAAGCAGATGCTCGACCTGAGTCAGCGTCGTTTGAGCTCCGGGATCGACAGTCAGTACCAGTTCCAGCAGACCCAAAGTTTGGAAGCCAGCTCCGAAGCCAGCCTGATCGACGCCGAAAAGCGCCTGAACAGCGCAAAAATCGCTTTGGCGGTACTGCTCGGCAAAGGCCCGGATCGCGCCAGCGAAATCGCCCGGCCGAAAGTCCTGCAAGCCAGCGCCGTCGCGCTGCCATCGGTGCTGCCGGCCGAACTGCTGGGCCGTCGCCCGGATCTGGTTGCCGCGCGCTGGCGTGTCGAGGCGGCGAGCAAGGACATCGACTCAGCCAAGACCCGCTTCTATCCCAACTTGAACCTGTCGGCTTCCGCCGGTGCCGAATCCTTGTTGGGGGACGCGATGTTCGGTTCCGCCAGTCGCTTCTTCAACATTGCCCCGACGATTTCGGTGCCGATCTTCGATGGCGGACGCCTGCGCGCCAACCTCGATGCCCGCGACGCCGACTACGACCTCGCCGTGGCGCAGTACAACAAAAACCTGGTGAAAGCCTTGGGCGATGTCAGCGACACGATCAACCAGTTGCGTGATATCGGCCGGCAGATCGGCGCCCAGCAGCACGCGACCGAGATTGCCCAGGACTCTTACAACACCGTCGTCCAGCGTTACGGTTCCGGCATCGGCAACTACCTGGACGTGCTCAGCATCGAGCAGCAATTGCTGCAGGCCCAGCGTCAGCTGGCCAACCTGAATGCCGAGCAGATCGACCTGTCGATTCAACTGATGCAAGCGCTGGGCGGCGGCTTCCAGGGGCAAACCCTGACCGCAGCCAACGCCACCCCAGCCACGCCGCACAACTAATTCAAGGTATTTGTCATGGCCACTGCCGAAAACACACAAGCTCAAGACAACGCCCAGGACACTGGCAATCCGCGCAAACGCAAGGTGATGCTGCTGGTGCTGGCCGTTGTGGTTGCCCTCGCCGGTGCCGGTGTCTGGGCGTATCACGAATTCATCGGGCGCTGGAGCGAAAGCACCGACGACGCCTACGTCAACGGCAACGTGGTGGAAATCACCCCGCTGGTGACCGGCACCGTGGTCAGCATCGGCGCCGACGATGGCGATCTGGTTCAGGAAGGCCAGGTGCTGATCAACTTCGACCCGAACGACGCCGAAGTCGGCCTGCAAAGTGCCAAGGCCAATCTGGCCCGCACCGTGCGTCAGGTGCGCGGTCTGTACAGCAACGTCGACGGCATGAAGGCTCAGGTCAACGCGCAACAGGCCGAAGTGCAGAAAGCCCAGGACAACTTCAACCGGCGGAAAAATCTCGCGGCCGGCGGGGCGATTTCCCAGGAAGAACTGTCCCACGCCCGCGATGACCTGACCTCGGCACAGAACGCTCTGGCCAATGCCAAACAGCAACTGAAAACCACCAGCGCGCTGGTCGATGACACTGTGGTTTCCTCGCACCCGGACGTGATGGCCGCCGCCGCGCAACTGCGTCAGGCCTACCTGACCAACGCTCGCAGCACCTTGATTGCGCCGGTTACCGGTTATGTCGCCAAACGTACCGTGCAACTCGGCCAGCGTGTGCAGCCGGGCACCGCACTGATGGCGGTGATTCCACTGGATCAGCTGTGGATCGACGCCAACTTCAAGGAAACCCAGCTGCGTGACATGCGCATTGGCCAACCGGTGGAGATCGAGTCGGACATCTACGGCAGCGACGTGAAGTTCAGCGGCACTGTCGACAGCCTCGGCGCAGGCACCGGCAGCGCGTTCGCTCTGTTGCCGGCGCAGAACGCCACCGGTAACTGGATCAAGATCGTGCAACGGGTGCCGGTACGGATTCACGTCAACGCCGAAGAACTGGCCAAACACCCGCTGCGCGTCGGTCTGTCGACCAATGTCGAGGTCAACCTGCATGACCAGAGCGGCCCGGTACTGGCCCAGCAGCCGCCGCAAAAAGCTTCGTTCAGCACCAACGTCTACGACCGTCAATTGGCCGAAGCCGACGCGATGATCACCCAATTGATCCACGACAACAGCGCGGCGGTCAGCAAGACCGCGCAACGCTGATCCCTTCCCCTGTGGGAACGAGCTTGCTCGCGAGAGCGGTGTGTCATTCAGCATTGATTTATCGGACAGACCGCCATCGCGAGCAAGCTCGCTCCCACAAAGGTTACTGCGTCTGTAACAAGCGCGGCACCCGCCGAGTTCCAAAGGATTCGCGATGAGCAATAACGCCTCTTTTTCGCCGCCCAGCCTGTTGCTCAGCACCATCGGCCTGTCGCTGGCGACCTTTATGCAGGTGCTCGATACCACCATCGCCAACGTGGCGCTGCCGACCATTTCCGGCAACCTCGGCGTGAGTTCGGAGCAGGGCACCTGGGTCATCACCTCGTTCGCCGTGAGCAACGCCATCGCGCTGCCGCTCACCGGCTGGCTGAGCCGTCGCTTCGGCGAGGTGAAGCTGTTTCTGTGGGCGACCATCCTGTTTGTGCTGGCTTCGTTCCTCTGCGGTATTTCCACCTCGATGCCGGAACTGATCGGTTTTCGCGTGCTGCAAGGCCTGGTGGCCGGGCCGTTGTACCCGATGACCCAGACACTGTTGATTGCGGTCTATCCGCCAGCAAGGCGGGGCATGGCCTTGGCGTTGCTGGCGATGGTCACGGTGGTGGCGCCCATCGCCGGGCCGATCCTCGGCGGCTGGATTACCGACAGTTACAGCTGGCCTTGGATCTTCTTCATCAACGTGCCGATCGGGATCTTCGCGGTGATGGTGGTGCGCCAGCAGCTGGCCAAGCGCCCGGTGGTCACCAGTCGTCAGCCAATGGATTACGTCGGGCTGATCACGCTGATCATCGGCGTGGGCGCCTTGCAGGTGATCCTCGACAAGGGCAATGACCTGGACTGGTTCGAATCGAACTTCATCATCATCGGCGCGGCGATTTCGGTGATTGCGCTGGCGGTGTTCGTGATCTGGGAAATGACCGACCAGCATCCGGTGGTCAATCTGCGGCTGTTTGCCTATCGCAACTTCCGCATCGGCACGCTGGTGCTGGTGTTGGGGTATGCCGGATTCTTCGGCATCAACCTGATCTTGCCGCAGTGGTTGCAGACCCAGATGGGTTACACCGCGACCTGGGCCGGGCTGGCGGTGGCGCCGATCGGCATTCTGCCGGTGCTGCTGTCACCGTTTGTCGGCAAGTACGCGCACAAGTTCGACCTGCGCCTGCTGGCCGGTCTGGCGTTCCTGGCGATCGGCCTGAGCTGCTTCATGCGTGCCGAATTCACCAACGAGGTGGATTTCCAGCACATCGCCCTGGTGCAGCTGTTCATGGGGATTGGGGTGGCGCTGTTCTTCATGCCGACCTTGAGCATTCTGATGTCGGATCTACCGCCAAGTCAGATTGCCGATGGCGCCGGTCTGGCGACGTTCCTGCGGACATTGGGCGGCAGCTTTGCGGCGTCGTTGACGACATGGATCTGGATTCGCCGGGCGGATCAGCATCATGCCTATATGAGCGAGAGCATCAGCACCTTCGAACCAGCGACTCGCGAGACCTTGCATTCGCTGGGGGGCGCGAGCCAATCGGCGTATGCGCAGATGGATCAGATTCTCACCAGTCAGGCGTATATGCTCTCCACCGTGGATTACTTCACGCTGCTCGGTTGGGGCTTTATGGGGTTGATTCTGATTGTGTGGCTGGCGAAACCGCCGTTTGCTGCCAAGGCAGGCCCGGCCGCCAGCGGTCACTAAGTCAGGCAGATCGTTCCCACGTCGAGGCGTCGAACCGTCTGCGTGGGAATGCAGCCCGGGACGCTCCGCGTCCCATGCCGAAGCGGACGCGGAGCGTCCATTGAGGCATTCCCACGCAGAGCGTGGGAACGATCAACTAAGTCCGGGAACGATCAGGCGGTGGCAGGGGCGGGTAATGCTGGCGGTGGCGCAAAGTCAAAGGGCGCCAACGCAAACCCGTTCTCATCCACCTGCAATGCCCAACCCTGACGATCCCAATCCCCCAGCACAATCCGCTTCGCCGCCTGATCGCCGATCTGCAACTTGTGGATCGCCGGGCGATGGGTGTGCCCGTGAACCAGGGTTTTCACTCCGTATTCCTGCATGATCCGCGGAATTTCCTGCGGCGTGACATCGACGATGTCATTGGCCTTCATCCGTGTCTGCGCGCGGCTTTCGCTGCGCAACTTGCGGGCGAGCTTGTGGCGGGTGCGCAAGGGCAGGTTGCGCAGGATGAACAGGCTGAGCGGGTTGCGCAGATAACGGCGCAGCTTCATATAGTCTTCGTCGCGGGTGCACAGGCTGTCGCCGTGCATCAGCAATACCGGTTCGCCGTAAAACTGCACGACACTCGGGTCCTTCAACAGCGTGCAGCCGGCCTGTTTGCAAAAGGCCTTGCCGAGCATGAAGTCGCGATTGCCGTGCATCAGAAATATGGCCGTGCCGCTGTCGCTGAGTTCGCGCAGGGCCTGGCAGATGGAACGCTGGAAGGGGGTCATGGCGTCGTCGCCAATCCACGCTTCGAAGAAGTCGCCCAGAATGTACAACGCACTCGCCGAGCGGGCGCGTCCGGCGAGCAAATCCAGAAACGCCCGGGTAATGTCCGGGCGCTCCTCTTCCAGATGCAAGTCTGAAATCAGCAATATCACGCTTCGATGATCTCGGCTTTCTCGATGATCACGTCGTCTGCCGGTACGTCCTGGTGGCCTGCCTTGGACGTGGTGGAAACGCCTTCGATCTTGTCGACAACGTCGGTGCCCGCAACCACTTTACCGAACACGGCATAACCCCAGCCCTGAGCGGTCTTGGCGGTGTGGTTCAGGAAGCTGTTGTCGGAGGCGTTGATGAAGAACTGCGCCGAAGCCGAATGCGGGTCCATGGTACGGGCCATGGCGATGGTGTACTTGTCGTTCTTCAGACCGTTGTCGGCTTCGTTCTGGATGCTCGGGCTCTTGTCTTTCTTTTCTTTCATGCCTGGCTCGAAACCGCCGCCCTGGATCATGAAACCTTTGATGACGCGGTGGAACACGACGTTCTCGTAGTGACCCTTTTTAACGTACTCGATGAAGTTGGCGGTGGTGACCGGCGCCTTTTCAGCGTCCAGTTGCAGGACGATGTCACCGAAGTTGGTGGTCAATTTAACTTGAGTCATGATCGCTACTCTTTATAAGGAATTCGTGGGTATTGGGACATTTCGGCCCCGTACCGGTTCAGCCCCTGAGGGCCAAGGTGCGCAGTTTAGCGTGACAGGCGCGAATTTCGAGGCTGTTTTTCAAAACCCGGCGATTAAATGCATTCCTTTTAAGCCCCGCTCTGTCAGGGGCTTGACAGCATCGGCTATGATAGCGGCTTTGTTTTGTCAGGCCCGTGTCCCGGCCGCGCACTGTACGTTCAAGGATCCTATGAGCAAGCCCACTGTCGACCCTACCTCGAATTCCAAGACCGGCCCCGTTACGCCGGTCAATTTCCTGCGCCCGATCATCCAGGCGGACCTGGACTCGGGTAAGCACACGCAGATCGTCACCCGTTTCCCGCCTGAGCCCAATGGTTACCTGCACATCGGTCACGCCAAGTCGATCTGTGTGAACTTCGGCCTGGCCCAGGAGTTCGGCGGCGTCACTCACCTGCGTTTCGACGACACCAACCCGGCCAAGGAAGACCAGGAATACATCGACGCGATCGAAAGCGACGTCAAATGGCTGGGCTTCGAATGGTCCGGCGAAGTGCGCTATGCCTCGCAATACTTCGACCAGCTGCACGACTGGGCCGTCGAGCTGATCAAGGCCGGCAAGGCCTACGTCGACGACCTGACGCCTGAGCAGGCCAAGGAGTACCGCGGCAGCCTGACCGAACCTGGCAAGAACAGCCCGTTCCGCGACCGTTCGGTGGAAGAGAACCTGGACTGGTTCGCCCGCATGCGCGCCGGCGAGTTCCCGGACGGTGCCCGTGTGCTGCGCGCCAAGATCGACATGGCCTCGCCGAACATGAACCTGCGCGACCCGATCATGTACCGCATCCGCCACGCCCATCACCACCAGACCGGTGACAAGTGGTGCATCTACCCGAACTACGACTTCACCCACGGTCAGTCGGACGCCATCGAAGGCATCACTCACTCGATCTGCACCCTGGAGTTCGAAAGCCATCGTCCGCTGTACGAGTGGTTCCTCGACGCACTGCCAGTGCCGGCGCACCCGCGTCAGTACGAGTTCAGCCGTCTGAACCTCAACTACACCATCACCAGCAAGCGCAAGCTCAAGCAACTGGTTGACGAGAAACACGTCAACGGCTGGGACGATCCGCGCATGTCGACGCTGTCGGGCTTCCGCCGCCGTGGCTACACCCCGGCGTCGATCCGCAACTTCTGCGAGATGATCGGCACCAACCGTTCCGACGGCGTGGTCGACTTCGGCATGCTCGAGTTCAGCATCCGTCAGGACCTGGACGCGAACGCCCCGCGCGCCATGTGCGTGCTGCGTCCGTTGAAAGTCGTGATCACCAACTATCCGCAAGACCAGGTCGAGAACCTCGAACTGCCGCGTCATCCGCAGAAAGAAGAACTCGGCGTGCGCCAGCTGCCGTTCGCCCGTGAAATCTACATCGACCGCGATGACTTCATGGAAGAGCCGCCAAAAGGCTACAAGCGCCTGGAGCCGAACGGTGAAGTGCGTCTGCGCGGCAGCTACGTGATCCGTGCCGACGAAGCGATCAAGGACGCCGACGGCAACATCGTCGAACTGCGTTGCTCGTACGATCCGGACACCCTGGGCAAGAACCCTGAAGGCCGCAAGGTCAAGGGCGTGATCCACTGGGTGCCGGCCGCTGCCAGCATCGAGTGCGAAGTGCGTCTGTACGATCGCCTGTTCCGTTCTCCGAACCCGGAGAAGGCCGAAGACAGCGCGAGTTTCCTGGACAACATCAACCCTGACTCACTGCAAGTGCTGACCGGTTGTCGTGCTGAGCCTTCGCTGGGCAATGCACAGCCGGAAGACCGTTTCCAGTTCGAGCGTGAAGGCTACTTCGTCGCGGATATCAAGGACTCGAAACCCGGTCAGCCGGTATTCAACCGTACCGTGACCCTGCGTGATTCGTGGGGCCAGTGATCAAGTCTTAAGGAAACACCGTGCTTACGATCTACAACACGCTCACCAAGAGCAAAGAAGTCTTCAAGCCGCTGGATGGCAACAAGGTGCGCATGTACGTCTGCGGGATGACCGTGTACGACTACTGCCACCTGGGCCACGGCCGCAGCATGGTCGCGTTCGACCTGGTGACCCGCTGGTTGCGGTTCAGCGGTTATGACCTGACCTACGTGCGCAACATCACCGACATCGACGACAAGATCATCAACCGGGCCAACGAGAACGGCGAGTCGTTCGAAGCGTTGACCGAACGCATGATCGCGGCGATGCACGAAGACGAAGCGCGCCTGAACATCCAGAAGCCGGACATGGAACCGCGCGCCACGGATCACATCCCTGGCATGCACGCGATGATCCAGACCCTGATCGACAAGGGCTTCGCCTACGCCCCGGGCAATGGCGACGTGTACTACCGCGTCGGCAAGTTCATGGGCTACGGCAAGCTTTCGCGCAAGAAGATCGAAGACCTGCGCATCGGTGCGCGGATTGAAGTCGACGAAGCCAAGGAAGATCCTCTGGACTTCGTGCTGTGGAAAGGCGTCAAGCCGGGCGAGCCGAGCTGGGAGTCGCCGTGGGGCGCCGGGCGTCCGGGCTGGCACATCGAGTGCTCGGTGATGTCCACCTGCTGCCTCGGTGAGACTTTCGACATTCATGGCGGCGGCAGCGACCTCGAGTTTCCGCACCACGAAAACGAAATCGCCCAGAGCGAAGCGGCCACCGGCAAGACCTACGCCAACGCGTGGATGCATTGCGGCATGATCCGTATCAATGGCGAGAAGATGTCCAAGTCGTTGAACAACTTCTTCACCATTCGCGACGTGCTCGACAAGTACCACCCGGAAGTCGTGCGTTATCTGCTGGTGTCGAGCCACTACCGCAGCGCGATCAACTACTCGGAAGACAACCTCAAGGACGCCAAGGGCGCACTGGAGCGTTTCTACCACGCGTTGAAAGGCCTGCCGAACGTGGCGCCGGCTGGCGGCGAAGCGTTCGTCGAGCGTTTCACCACGGTGATGAACGACGACTTCGGCACCCCGGAAGCCTGCGCGGTGCTGTTCGAGATGGTCCGTGAGATCAACCGTCTGCGCGAGAGCGATCTCGATGCCGCGGCCGGTCTGGCGGCGCGCCTGAAAGAACTGGCCAGCGTGCTCGGTGTGTTGCAGCTCGAGGCCGATGACTTCCTGCAGGCCGGCGCCGAAGGGCGTGTCGATGCAGCTGAAGTCGAGGCGCTGATCGCTGCGCGTCTGGCGGCACGTGCCGGCAAGGACTGGGCTGAATCCGACCGCATCCGTGACCAGCTCACCGCCATGGGCGTGGTGCTGGAAGACGGCAAGGGCGGCACGACCTGGCGTCTGGCTGACTGATTGCTGCGCCTGTTACAAACAAAACCCGCCTTGTGCGGGTTTTTGTTTTTCTGACGGCGTGATCGTTCCCACGCAGAGCATGGGATCGATCCCGTGGGGCGCTCAGTTTTCAAGCTGCCGCAATCGCTTGTACAGCGTATTGCGGCTCACCCCCAACCGTCGCGCCAGATGGGAAATATTGCCCCCGGCCAACTGCAACTCCCGGTTCAACGCCTCGGCATCGTTCAGATCAATGCCCAACGGCTCGGCCACCTCTACCGGCTCCATCTCCAGATCGACGAAAAAATCGTCCGGCAGATGCTCGGGTCGAATCGGTTGTTCCTCGGCCATCGCCAGCGCCACCTGCATCACGCTGCTGACCTGACGCAGATTGCCCGGCCACGGGTGCCGTTCGAACAGTTCCAGCACTTCACGACTCAATCCCGCCCACTGCGTCGGCTCGCGATGCTGTTCCCACAGCCGTTTGAACAGCGCCTGCTTGTCGCTGCGCTCGCGTAGCGGTGGCAACTCCAGAGTCAAACCGCCAATGCGGTAGTACAAGTCTTCGCGAAAGCGCCCCAGTTGCACCTGTTCCCTGAGCGAACGGTTGGTGGCGGAGATGATCCGCAGATCCACAGGAAACAGCTCGCTGCTGCCCACCGGTTGCACGCAGCGCTCCTGCAACACCCGCAACAGCCTTGCCTGGGTTGGCAGGGGCATATCGCCAATTTCATCGAGAAACAGCGTGCCTTTGTCGGCCTTGCGGATCAGCCCGATGCTGCCTTTCTGGTTGGCGCCGGTGAACGCGCCTTTCTCGTAGCCGAACAGCTCTGACTCCACCAGTTCGGCGGGGATCGCCGCGCAGTTGACGGCGATGAACGCCTGTTTGCAGCGTGAGCTGGCCTGATGCAGGGCTTTGACGAAAACTTCCTTGCCAACCCCGGTTTCGCCGTGAATCAGCAGCGGGATGTCCTTTTCCAGCAGGCGTTCAGCCTGGCGCACGGCTTTTTCCACGCGGCTGTCGCCGAAATGCAAAGTGCTCAGGCTGATCGCCGTCGGTACGGCGACTTTCGGTTCGGCGGTTCTGGTTTCAGCGGTTCTGGTTTCATTGAAGACCCGCGCCTGAATCGGCACCTGTTTAGGCCGTTTCAACAAACACTGGAAACGATTGCGCCCCGAGGTCTGCAAGGCAAACGGCAATCCGTCCGGCTGATTGATCAACTCCAGCAACGACACCTTGAACAGGCTTTCAACGCTGACCCGGGATAACCGCACACCCAACAGATTGTCGGCCCGACGGTTGGCCGACAGCACCTGACCGCTCTCATCAAAGATCAGCAGCCCGGCCCACTGGCTGTCGAGGTTGTTCAACCCGGTGTTGAATGTCAGTTGAAAGTGCTGGCCGTGGAACAGGTTGAGGATCAGTCGGTTCTCCACCGTCTGGCTCATCATCTTGACCATGCCGAGGGTGTGCGAGGGCGGCAGGTAGCTGTCGCTGGACACGTCGAGCACGGCGATGACCTTGCGCTCGGCATCGAAAATCGGTGCAGCGGAACCGGTCATGAAACGGTTGGCCTTGAGAAAGTGTTCATCGTGTTCGATGTGCACCGCCTGCTCACAGGCCAGCGCCGTGCCGATGGCGTTGGTGCCGCTGGCGCGCTCGACCCAACTGGCGCCGGCCTGGAAACCCCGCGCCAGATTCGGCTCGATAAAGCGCTGGGTGCCCCAGGACGTCAAAACCTGGCCCTGATTGTCGGCCAGCATGATCAGGCAGTTGGAGTTGCTCAGGATGTTCTCGTAATACGGCAGCACTTCCTGGTGAGTGGTCTGCACCAGCGAATGATGGCGGTCGAGCAACTGCGCGATGCCGGCGGCGGGCAGCTGATCGAAAGCCGGGGCGCTTTGATGATTGAGACCGAAGGCGCGGCAACGGGACCAGGAGTCCTGGACGATGGCGTCATGGGAAAGCGGCGGGGCAGGTGCGGCCATGGCAGTCAGCCTCTGAATACAGCATTTTTATTATTGTTATTGAGATCTCTGTGGGAGCGAGCTTGCTCGCGATAGCGATGTGTCAGTTACATCAACGGTGAATGACATACCGCCATCGCGAGCAAGCTCGCTCTCACAGGATCCGTGCCAAAAAGCATCCATAGAGTGTTGTTCACTATTGTTCATTGTCAATCGCGCGACTGTTCAATTGTTCAGTCACAACTGTTCATTTGTGTTCAGCTACGAACCATGGTTTGCGTGGCTTTCAGTGAATTCGACGGTAAATCAACAGCTTGCCGTTTCTGGCACGAATGTCGCTCTACAGGACAGGTCGCTTGACTCCAATAATAAAAAGGCCGAGCAATGTCACTCACCCTGGAGCACGTCAGCCGTACCGTCGAGGGCCAGACCTGGATCGACGATGCGAGCCTGAAATTCGAACCTGGATCCTTTAACGTTTTGCTCGGACGTACGCTGTCCGGCAAAACCAGTCTGATGCGCCTGATGGCCGGTCTGGACAAGCCCGACAGCGGCCGCATCCTGATGAACGGCGTCGACGTTACTCAGCGCCCGGTGCGTTTGCGCAACGTGTCGATGGTCTATCAGCAATTCATCAATTACCCGACCATGACGGTGTTCGAGAACATTGCCTCGCCGTTGCGCCAGGCCGGGATCTCCAACGAGCTGATCCAGAGCAAGGTGCAGGAAACCGCGAAGATGCTGCGCATCGAGAAGTTTCTGAAGCGCTATCCGCTGGAACTGTCCGGCGGCCAGCAGCAGCGCACCGCCATGGCGCGAGCGCTGGTCAAGGATGCCGAGCTGATCCTGTTCGATGAGCCGCTGGTCAACCTCGACTACAAATTGCGCGAAGAGCTGCGCCAGGAGATGCGCGAGCTGTTCAAGGCGCGCCATACCATCGCCATCTACGCCACCACCGAACCCAACGAAGCGCTGGCGCTGGGCGGCACCACTACCATTCTTCACGAAGGTCGGGTGATCCAGAGCGGCCCTTCGACCGAGGTCTATCACCAGCCGAAAACCGTGCTGGCGGCCGAATTGTTCTCCGAGCCACCGATCAACCTGATGCCGGGACGTATCGCCGGCAACGAAGTGAGCTTCGCCAACTTCGTACACTTTCCGTTGAACGTCGATCTGCGGCCGGTGGGCGAGGGCGAGTACCGTTTTGGCGTGCGCCCGAGCCACATCTCGCTGGTACCGAGCAACGATGACGACCTGGAACTGGCGGTGACCGTCGAGGTGGCGGAGATCAGCGGTTCGGAAACCTTCCTGCACGTGCGCAACGAGCATTTCCTGCTGGTGCTGCATCTGCCGGGTGTTCACGAATACGACGTCGATGCGCCGATCCGCATCTATATCCCGACCCATAAACTGTTTGTGTTCGATGCGCAGGGCCGGCTGGTGCAGGCACCGGGCCGGCGTGTCGCGAGGGTTGCCTGATGGCCGAAATCCGTTTGCAGCACCTCGCCCACAGCTACAGCAAAACCCCGAGCGGGCCCGAGGATTACGCGATCCGCGAGATGGACCACATCTGGGAGCAGGGCGGCGCGTATGCCTTGCTCGGCCCTTCGGGCTGCGGCAAATCGACCTTGCTCAACATCATTTCCGGTTTGCTCAGCCCGTCCCAGGGGCATGTGTTGTTCGACGGCAAAGCGGTCAACGACCTGACCCCGGAGAAGCGCAACATCGCTCAGGTTTTTCAGTTTCCGGTGGTGTACGACACCATGACCGTGTTCGACAACCTGGCCTTTCCCTTGAGAAATCAGGGCCTGGCCGAGGCGAAAGTACACAGCAAGGTGCAGGAAATCGCCGAAGTCCTCGATCTGCAAAACCTGTTGAGCAAAAAGGCGCGCAACCTCACCGCCGACGAAAAACAGAAAGTCTCCATGGGCCGTGGCCTGGTGCGCGACGACGTGTCGGCGATCCTCTTCGACGAGCCGCTGACGGTGATCGACCCGCACCTGAAATGGAAACTGCGGCGCAAGCTCAAGCAGATCCACGAGCAGTTCAACATCACCATGGTCTACGTCACCCACGATCAGCTGGAGGCGTCGACCTTCGCCGACAAGATTGCGGTGATGTACGGCGGGCAGATCGTCCAGTTCGGTACGCCACGGGAATTGTTCGAGCGGCCGAGCCACACCTTTGTCGGCTACTTCATCGGCAGCCCGGGGATGAATCTGATTGAGGTACAGCCGCAACCGGGCGGTGTCGGTTTCAACTCGACCCATCTGCCGTTGTCCGACGCCTTGCAGCGCCATATCGAACACTGCCAGTGGAAAAATCTGAAGGTCGGCATCCGCCCCGAGTTCATCCATGTGTGGGACGAGCCGTTTGATGACGCGATGCAGGCACGGGTCGTACACGTCGAAGACCTCGGCACCTACAAGATCATGACCCTGGACCTGGACGGCGCCCCGCTGAAGGTGCGTCTGGCCGAAGACAAACCGGTGCCGCAGGGCACGGCTTACATCAGTTTTCCGGCGCAGTGGCTGATGGTCTATGCCGACGAGTTTCTGCTGGATGCCACCGACAGCGAGGTACAGCCATGAACAAGGTGCAAAACAACAAGGCCTGGTGGCTGGTGTTGCCGGTGTTCCTGCTGGTGGCCTTCAGTGCCGTCATTCCGATGATGACCGTGGTCAACTATTCGGTGCAGGACATCTTCGACCAGTCCAGCCGCTACTTCGTGGGCGCCGACTGGTACAAGCAGGTGCTGCTCGATCCGCGTCTGCACGACTCGTTGTTGCGTCAGTTCATCTACTCGGCGTGCGTGCTGCTGATCGAAATCCCGCTCGGCATCGCCATCGCGCTGACCATGCCGACCAAGGGGCGCTGGTCGTCAGTGGTGCTGATCGTGCTGGCGATTCCGCTGCTGATTCCGTGGAACGTGGTCGGCACCATCTGGCAGATTTTCGGCCGCGCCGACATCGGCCTGCTCGGGTCGAGCCTCAACGCCATGGGCATCAGCTATAACTATGCCGCCAACACCATGGACGCCTGGGTCACCGTGCTGGTGATGGACGTGTGGCACTGGACTTCGCTGGTGGCGCTGTTGTGTTTCTCCGGGCTGCGGGCGATTCCCGATGTGTACTACCAGGCTGCGCGTATCGACCGGGCCTCGGCCTGGGCCGTATTCCGGCACATTCAGTTGCCCAAGTTGAAGAGTGTGCTGCTGATCGCGGTGATGCTGCGCTTCATGGACAGCTTCATGATCTACACCGAGCCGTTCGTGCTCACCGGCGGCGGGCCGGGTAACTCGACGACCTTCCTGAGTCAGACCCTGACCCAGATGGCCGTAGGCCAATTCGACCTGGGGCCGGCGGCGGCATTCTCGCTGGTGTACTTCCTGATCATCCTGCTGGTGTCCTGGCTGTTCTACACCGCCATGACCCACAACGATGCCAACCGCTGAGGCCCGGCCATGAGCAAAAGAAAGCTGATTCCCCTGCTGCTCTACATCCTGTTCCTGCTGGTGCCGATCTACTGGCTGCTGAACATGTCGTTCAAGAGCAACACCGAAATCCTCGGCGGACTGACCCTTTTCCCACAGGATTTCACGCTGGCGAACTACAAGGTGATCTTCACCGACCCGAGCTGGTACACCGGGTATATCAACTCGCTGTACTACGTCAGTCTGAACACGATCATTTCTCTGACCGTGGCACTGCCGGCGGCCTATGCGTTTTCGCGTTATCGCTTTCTCGGCGACAAGCACCTGTTCTTCTGGCTGCTGACCAACCGCATGGCGCCACCGGCGGTGTTCCTGCTGCCGTTCTTCCAGCTGTATTCGTCGATCGGCCTGTTCGACACCCACATAGCCGTGGCGCTGGCGCACTGCCTGTTCAACGTGCCGCTGGCGGTGTGGATCCTCGAAGGCTTCATGTCCGGGGTGCCGAAGGAAATAGACGAAACCGCCTACATCGACGGCTACAGCTTTCCCAAGTTCTTCGTGAAGATCTTCATCCCGCTGATCGGCTCCGGCATCGGTGTGACGGCGTTTTTCTGCTTCATGTTTTCCTGGGTCGAACTGTTGCTGGCGCGCACGCTGACCTCGGTCAACGCCAAACCGATCGCAGCGGTGATGACGCGCACGGTGTCGGCGTCCGGCATTGACTGGGGTGTACTGGCGGCGGCGGGGGTGTTGACTATTCTCCCCGGCATGCTGGTGATCTGGTTCGTTCGCAACCACGTGGCCAAGGGCTTTGCCCTGGGCCGGGTCTGAGGAACTGATGATGGAATGGATGAGCTGGACCGTCCCGACGGCGGCGTTTTTCATCGTGATTGGTTTGATCCTGGTGGGCATGACCACCTGGGAACTGCGCTCGCCGAGCATCTTGCGGCGAGGGTTTCTGCCGATTGCCACCACCCGTGGCGATCGCTTGTTCATTGGTCTTCTCGGCAGCGCCTACCTGCATTTGCTGGTAATTGGCGTGACCGACTGGAGCATCTGGGTAGCGTCCGCGTTGTCCCTGGTGTGGCTGTTGGCTGTGATGCGTTGGGGCTAGTCGAATCGCTCGGCAATTTTGCTCCGAAAACCTAACAGGAGGTCTCTATGTTCGATAAGAAAAATAAGCTGCGACATAGCATTTCATTGGCAGCCATGCTGGCACTCAGCGGTTTGAGCGCGTCCGCCTGGGCCGACGCCTACGAAGATGCCGCAAAAAAATGGATCGGCAGCGAGTTCAAGCCGTCGACCCTGACAGCCGAGCAGCAGCTCGAAGAACTGAAGTGGTTCATCAAGGCGGCCGAGCCGTTTCGCGGGATGGACATCAAGGTCGTCTCGGAAACCCTGACCACCCACGAATATGAATCCAAGGTACTGGCCAAGGCCTTCAGCGAAATCACCGGCATCAAGCTGACCCACGACCTGTTGCAGGAAGGCGACGTCGTGGAAAAAATGCAGACCGTCATGCAGTCGGACAAGAACATCTACGACGGCTGGGTCAACGACTCGGATCTGATCGGTACGCACTTTCGCTACGGCAAGACCGAGTCGATCACCGACCTGATGGCCAACGAAGGCAAGAACTTCACCTCGCCGACCCTCGACATCAAGGACTTCATCGGCATCTCCTTTACCACCGCGCCGGACGGCAAGATCTACCAATTGCCCGACCAGCAGTTCGCCAACCTGTACTGGTTCCGCGCCGACTGGTTCGAACGCCCCGACCTGAAAGCCAAGTTCAAGGAAAAGTACGGCTATGAACTGGGCGTGCCGGTGAACTGGTCGGCCTATGAAGACATCGCCAAGTTCTTCAGCGAAGACGTCAAGGAAATCGACGGCAAGCGCATTTACGGACACATGGACTACGGCAAGAAAGATCCGTCCCTGGGCTGGCGCTTCACCGATGCCTGGTTCTCCATGGCCGGTGGCGGCGACAAGGGCATTCCCAACGGCTTGCCAGTGGACGAGTGGGGGATTCGTGTCGAGGATTGCCATCCGGTCGGTTCCAGCGTGACCCGTGGCGGCGACACCAACGGCCCGGCCGCGGTGTTCGCCACCACCAAATACGTCGACTGGCTGAAGAAGTACGCGCCACCGGAAGCGGCGGGCATGACCTTCTCCGAGTCCGGCCCGGTGCCGTCCCAGGGCAACATCGCCCAGCAGATCTTCTGGTACACCGCGTTCACCGCCGACATGACCAAACCGGGCCTGCCGGTGGTCAACGCCGACGGCACGCCGAAATGGCGCATGGCGCCGTCGCCACGCGGGCCTTACTGGGAAGAGGGGATGAAACTCGGTTATCAGGACGTGGGTTCCTGGACCTTCATGAAATCCACGCCTGAGAAGCAGAAACTCGCAGCCTGGCTGTACGCGCAGTTCGTGACCTCGAAAACCGTGTCGCTGAAGAAAACCATCGTCGGCCTGACGCCGATCCGCGAGTCGGACATCAACTCGCAAGCGATGACCGATCTGGCGCCGAAACTCGGTGGTCTGGTCGAGTTCTACCGCAGCCCGGCCCGGGTGCAATGGACGCCGACCGGCACCAACGTGCCGGACTATCCACGCCTGGCGCAACTGTGGTGGAGCCACATCGCCGAAGCCGCCAGCGGCGAGAAGACCCCGCAACAGGCCCTCGATGGTCTGGCCAAGGATCAGGACGCGATCATGACTCGCCTGGAACGCTCCAAGGCCCAGGCGGTGTGCGCACCGAAAATGAACCCCGAGCGCGACGCGCAATACTGGTTCGACCAGCCGGGCGCACCAAAACCGAAACTGGCCAACGAGAAACCAAAAGGCGAAACCGTGAGCTACAACGAACTGCTCAAGTCGTGGGAGGCGGCACGCAAGTAAGCGCTTTTGCAGGACGGAACGGCACCTTCGGGTGCCGTTTTTTTTAGCCTTCGATTTCACGTTTCACCGCCCGGCGCACCGCTTTGAGTGTGGCGTTTTCAAAAGCGTTGTGCCCGGTGTGCAGCAGTCGGCAGTGGATGTTCATGCGTTGCCTGAGCCAGCGCACGCTGGCCATGCCATGGGTGTCGCGAATGCCCTGGATCAGCTGGGTGTTGTCATCGAGAGTCAGATCTTCATCCTCTGGCGTGAAGCCGTAGTTCTGCAGGTGGTAATGCAGTTCGAGGCGGATGGCGAGCACCGCTTCCTGATCGACAAAGCGCTCCAGGGTGTCGGGGCAGATCGTCTGCCCTGTGCGACGTAGAACAGCGTTCAACCATTCGATGGCGGCGCGGTGTTGCTGCGATGGGCGGCCTTCGCCGAGTATCCGGTAGATGTCCCTGGCGCGTTGGCCGGACGATGATTCTGGCGATTGCCTCAGCCCGTCATTGAGCGCCTGATCGTAAGCCCGGACATTGGCGGCAAACGGCACGAATACCGAAACCAGCGTGGTTTTCAGCAGGTGCTGCGGGTAACGCTGCTGGTACTGAATCGCCAGCCAACTGCCCCATGACACTCCCAACACACTGATTCTTTCGAAGCCGAAATGCTGGCGCAGGGCATCGATGTCTTCGACACACAACCCGGTGGTGTTGTACTGCAGCTCGCCGTAGGGCGTCGAGCGCCCGCAACCTCGTTGGTCAAACAGGATGATGTCGAACCGGCCCAGGTCGAAAAACTGCAGATGGTGACGACTGATACGTCCGCCGGGGCCGCCATGGAGGAAAAACACCGGTTCGTGTCCCGGAACACCATGGCGTTCCCAATAGAGCCGATGTCCGTCACCAGTCGGGTAATAACCTCGGCTGTGCAGGGAAAAGGTCATGACGCGTGAACCGTCAGACGATAAAACTGGAACAGCTCGACTTGCCCCGGCCGGGCCGCGACGCTGGATTCAAGTTTCAGGTGGTGGATGGAGGCAAGCCAGGTGACCGGGATCAGCACCGGGGTGTGACCGAAAACGAGGATCGTGCCGCCGGGCTTGACGCAGCGGATCAGCGACTCGAATGCGGTTTGCGCCTCTCGGCGGGTCAAGACTTCGGCGTTGAGGAAACGCAGGATCAAGACATCGCAGCGAATCCCGGTATCGAAGGCCTCACTCGCCTCCAGCACGTCGAACTCGACGGATGTTCCGCTGTGCCATCGCCTGGCATGTTCGATCATCGAGGCCGAGCGGTCACTGCCCAGGCAAAGACAATCGGGCAGGGCGCGGGCGAGATGGGCGATGAACGCGCCCGTTGAACAAGCCGGGTCGTAAACCAGTGCGCCTTTTTCAGTGATGGCCTGGAGCAGCCCGGCGCAGTATTCGCGCAGGTGGTGCTCGTCAGTGTTCAGCTGTTCGGCCAGTGATTCGTTGCCTTGCCAGAACTCTGCCGGGCAGACCGCTTCCCGGCCCGCCTCATCCAGCAGTGGAAAGGGAACCAGGATCTCGCTGTCAGCCTGATGCAATGCATGTTCGAAGACCTGCGTTTTCTCCGCGGGGGAGGCCGTTCGATAGCCGATCGACAAACCGTCATCCCCCCACAATGAATGCAGATGCGGGCCAAACAACATGCCGGGTTTGAGCACGCTGCTGGCCTGCCAGCGAAAATGCCGGTCACGTTGCAGGAGCTTGCGGCCGACCCAGAGCTCATCGCTCACCCGCAGGAAAAAAACCTGATGCAGTCCGCTGCCTCGCGGTTCGAGGAAGTGGCCAACAGCGCCGTTCTCATTGAGATGAAGGCGCATGGATCGGGCCAATGTCAGTTCCCGGGTGCGATCGAGTCGGTTCATGGGGCTCGCCTCTCCAGCGTACGGCCCCGGGCTTGCGGGATGACGACGTTGCCGCTGGAAACCACGAAGAAGCGCTCAAGGCCGGGGATCACCACGTTGAGCAGGGTGGTGTCGAGCTCGGTTCGTTGCAGGACGGCTGTACCCAGCGTACGGCCATGAATCCGCAGGTCTTGAGTCAGCAAGTACAGCTGGTTTTCCACTGACAGGTTTTTAGCGCAATCCGGCAGTCTCACCTCGTGTTGAACGCAGCGATGCAGCAGCGTCTGCGTATCGAACTGCGCGCAGCGCAGCAGGCGCGGGAAGGGTCGCAGGTTGCGTAACGCATTGGCCAGCGTCTGGCAGTATTCGGGTTCGGCGGCATTCAGTTGCAATTGCACCAGTTCAGTGAGCGCCCGCCATGCCGCGTGGCGCGGGTCGAGAGAGCTACCGCTGCCAAACACCTGTGGGTGAACGCCCGGCCTGGTCGTGAAGGCCAGAAAGGTCCGTACCTTGAATTCGGTGCTGATATCCACCAGGACGATCTCGCCGTCGATTTCCTGTTCGGCATCGGCCCACAGACGTCCGAGTGGGTCGCTTTCATTGAGACGCGCTACCCGTCGCAGCGGCGGATGGTTCTGGTAATAAAAATGATCGAGCAGAAACAACGACACGGCATCGCGCTCGATGCATTCGTTGGCGGCGTGCAGCATCGCTTCGTTGTAAGTGGCGCCAATCGCGGTGCCGCTGTTGCTGGCGTAGCGCCGCACGGCGCGGTAGTCCGCCATGCCCGGTGACGAGGGCAAACGTGAACCGTTCGGCGAAGTCAGCGCAACCGGATAGGAAAACCGGTCATGCCACGGCGGACAGACATAAGTCCGGCAGGCGATGCGCACGTTTTGCTGGCAGGTGAGCCTGTGCAGAAGCGAGTCATCGGCAAACATCGGCGCATCTTTGAAATAACCTTCTGTCTCGTGGTGAACATCGGAGGTACAGAGCTCATCGGTCCAGTAGTGTTCGAGTGCTTCATAAAGCGCACCCAGGTGTGCCTGATCGGCATAGCCTTTGCCGCAGCCACGGGCATGACGGTTGTCGCTGCCCTGCAGACTTGCGTGAACCGCAACGACTTTGCTGCCGAGGGTGCGGGTGTGCGGCGTGAGGCCCAGGCGTGAAAGTTCGGTATGAATACGCCGTTCTGCCTGATCGGCCGTGAGCTTACGCTCGGCCAACGTTGTCTTGTCCATGATTCCCTTCCTGGAAAGCCTGCGAGGGCGCAAGGCCCTCGCAGGTTCTGTCACTCGGCGTTCAGCTCTGCCTGTTCTTCCTCGGTCAGTTGCAGTGCTTCGATCTGCTCTGCCGAGGGCGCTTCCTGCTCTTCAAGTTCGTCGATGTGGTTGGCATTCCAGTTGCCCATATAGCCCATGATGTCGCTCCTAAGTTGTTGGGGGAGTGTGCTGTTGCAAGCACGAGCCGAATCTAAAAGCGCGGTGAGGGCGGGTCAAAAATGTCCAGACGTTTCCAGCAGCGGGTTTCAGCGGTGTCGAAATACGTACTGATAAAACGTGAATTGACGCCGGGCGGACGTGTTTCTGAGAGGGGTAGCCCTGCGTGGGAGCGGGCGAACCAGGCGAAAGGAATCAGCTGTCTCAGGTGTTCTATCTGTTGTCGCTGTCAGACGTTTCAGCGCAGGGGGGGAGGCAAATTCTTACTGAAGGATTTACGAGGCTGTATGCAGCACTTGTGCGGCGATTTTTCCCATGGAGTTTGAGAAAAAACCGCACAAATCGGCTTGGGGGTCAGTGCCGTTCCCGGTTCATCGCGGGAAACAGAGTTGCGGCCGTCACCGGTGTCACCGTGGACGTCCCGACGACCACTACCAGAGCGGCATCGATATTTTTGTGTTGTTGACCATTAATCGCTCCTGAGTCCGGCAGACGGGAACGTGCTTCGGCGTGGGTTTTATTGTTCGACGGGCAAGGGCCCGCCGGCAGGGTCGCCGAAAGGGGAGGGTGTAGAAAATGGAAATCCCGCAAAAACAGAAACGGCACCCGAAGGTGCCGTTTCTGTTCGTAGCCGACTATCGCTGAGCGATCAGCCCGCCAGGCCCGATTGCTGAACCAGTGTCAGCAATGGTTGCGGGTAGACGCCGAGGAAGAACGCGACAACGGCGATCGCCAGCAGCATCACGCCGCCTGCTTTCTGTTCCCAGTGCAGCTGGGCGTCGTGGCGGCGCAGGTTCGGTTCGATCAGGTACAGGGTCACCATCACGCGCAGGTAGTAGAACACACCGATTGCGCTGCCCAGTACCAGCGAACCTACCAGCCACCATTGGTGCGACTCGACACCGGTAGCGATGATGTAGAACTTGCCGATGAAGCCTGCGGTCAGCGGGATACCGGCCAGGGACAGCATCATCACGGTCAGTACGGCGGTCAGGTACGGACGGCGCCAGAACAGGCCGCGGTACTCGTACAGCGCATCTGCGTCACGGCCGTTGTACGGCGAGGACATCAGGGTGATCACGCCGAACGCGCCGAGGCTGGTGATCACGTAGGTGACCAGGTACACGCCGATGGCTTCCACCGCCAGACCCTTGCTCGCCACCAGTGCGATCAGCAGGTAGCCGAAGTGCGCGATGGAGGAGTAACCGAGCAGACGCTTGAGGTTGCTCTGGGTCAGGGCCAGCAGGTTACCGAACAGGATCGAGGCGATGGCGATGATGGTCAGCACGTTGCTCAGTACGCCACTGCTTGCGGCAGGGGAGATCTGGAACAGGCGAACCATGACCGCGAACACAGCCACTTTCGACGCGGTGGCGAGGAACGCGGCCACCGGCGCCGGAGCACCTTCGTACACGTCCGGCGTCCACAGGTGGAACGGTACCAGCGACAGTTTGAACGCCAGACCGATCAGCATCATGCCCAGACCCAGTTGCGCCAGCGAGCTTGGCAGGCCGGTTGCGGCCAGTGCCTGACCGATGCCGACGAAGCTCAGCGAACCCGAGTCTGCGTACAGCAGCGCCATACCGAACAGCAGGAACGCGGAACCGGCGGCCGACAGCACCATGTACTTGATGCCGGCTTCCAGCGAACGCTTGTTGAAGAAGGCGTAGGCCACCAGACCGTAGACCGGCACCGACAGCAGTTCCAGACCGATGAACAAGCCGGCCAGGTGCTGCGCGCTGACCAGAACCAGACCACCGGCGGCGGCCATCAGGATCAGCAGGTACAGTTCTTCACGGTTGCCCGGGTAACCCGAACCGCCATCGCCGAGATAGGCGTGGGCGAGGGTGACGCAAGCGAGGGTGGCGACCAGGATCAGCGCCATGTACAGGCAGGCAAAAGTGTCGATCTGCAGCAATGGAGTCACGGCCAGAGGCGCGACTTTCAGGGCCGGCAGGATCGACAGCAAGGCCAGGTTCAGACCCGCCACCGAAATCAGGAAGGTCTGCGAGTGGTTGCGGCGCCAGGCGATTG
The DNA here is from genome assembly GCF_002113215.1 of Pseudomonas sp. B15(2017). Classification (NCBI taxonomy): domain Bacteria; kingdom Pseudomonadati; phylum Pseudomonadota; class Gammaproteobacteria; order Pseudomonadales; family Pseudomonadaceae; genus Pseudomonas; species Pseudomonas sp. B15(2017). Next base: position 97,596 of record NZ_NEJZ01000010.1, on the reverse strand, counting down.
CCAGCATCACCACGATAATGGTGAGGCTGGTGATCAACAGTGGCGCTAGCGCAATAAAGTGTTGAATCGTGAATTCCATAGCGCTCTTACCGGGCCGAAGCGAGTTGAGTGAAGGCGGTGCCGAGCCACTGCTGCACGCCATGCATCGTGGCGGCAGAGGTGTCGAGGAACGGTTGCGGGTAGACGCCGAGGTAGACCAGCAGCACCGCAAGGCCCAGCACCATGATCAGTTCGCGAGCGTCCATGCCGTGCAGGATCGAATCCGATTTGGACGGACCGAAGTAGGCACGGTGGATCATGATCAGCGAGTAGACCGAACCGAACACCAGACCGGAGGTGGCAATTGCGGTGATCCATGGCGCGCTGGCGAAGGTACCGATCAGGATCAGGAACTCGCCGACGAAGTTACCGGTGCCCGGCAGACCCAGCGAAGCGGCTGCGAAGAACAGGCTGATCGCCGGCAGGTATGCGATACGCGACCACAGACCGCCCATCTCACGCATGTCGCGAGTGTGCAGGCGCTCGTACAGCTGACCGCTGAGGATAAACAGCGCGGCTGCCGACAGACCGTGGGCCAGCATCTGGACCACGGCGCCTTGCAGCGCCAGTTGGCTGCCGGAGTAGATGCCGATCAGTACGAAGCCCATGTGGGAAACGGACGAAAAGGCGATCAGACGCTTGATGTCGGTTTGTGCGAAAGCGAGGAAAGCACCATAGAAGATCCCGATCAGACCGAGGGTCATGGCGATCGGCGCGAACTCGGCCGAGGCGTTCGGGAACAGCGGCAGTGCGAAACGCAGCAGACCGTAGGCCGCGGTTTTCAGCAGGATACCGGCGAGGTCGACGGAACCTGCAGTCGGTGCCTGGGCGTGAGCGTCAGGCAGCCAGGAGTGGAACGGGACCACTGGCAGCTTGACCGCGAAGGCGATGAAGAAGCCGAGCATCAGGATGTACTCGGTGGTCATCGACATCTTGGTCTTCAACAGATCGGCGTAGTTGAAGGTGATCACGCCGGTGCTGTTGTAGTTGACCAGGACCAGACCCAGGATCGCCACCAGCATGATCAGGCCGGAAGCCTGAGTGAAGATGAAGAACTTGGTCGCGGCGTAGATACGGGTTTTCTTGCCGTCCGAAGAACTGTGACCCCAGAGCGCGATGAGGAAGTACATCGGCACCAGCATCATTTCCCAGAAGAAGAAGAACATGAACAGGTCGAGGGCGAGGAACACGCCGACGACGCCGCCCAGGATCCACATCAGGTTCAGGTGGAAGAAGCCAACGTGACGCTGGATCTCTTTCCACGAGCAGAGTACCGACAGGATGCCCAGCAGACCGGTCAGCAGGATCATCAGCAGCGACAGACCGTCGAGGGCCAGGTGCACGTTGATGCCGAAGCGCTGGATCCAGACATGCTTGAACTCAAGCGCCCAGGTCGGATCGGCGCCAGGCGCCGGAGCAAATGAATAGTCACCGTGGGCCCACAGCCAGAGGCCGAGGGCGAGTTCCAGGGTCATGGTCAACAGCGCAATCCAGCGGGGGAGGGTAGCGCCGAAGCGCTCACCCATCCAGCACAGCAGGCCGCCGATGAAGGGGATCAGGATTAGCCAAGGCAGAATCATGACGGGCTCGTTTCCTTTCGCAAATTCGCAAGGTTCATATCAGACCGCTACCAGCACGACAGCACCGATGACCAACACGGCACCAGTAGCCATCGAAGCAGCGTACCAACGCAGTTGACCGGTTTCGGTACGGCTCAGGGCAGTGTGACCACCCTTGGCCATGCGCGGGATCAGACCGATGGTCTGGTCGAGCGGGTCTTTGCGCAGCATGTGGCTGATCGCAAGGTACGGCTTGACGAACAGTTTGTCGTAGATCCAGTCGAAGCCCCAGGCAGCGAACCACCAGGCCGAAAGGAGACGGCCGATGCCGCTGTTGGCGATCGCGGTCACGAAGCGACGCTTGCCAAGGAACAGCAGGGCCGCCAGCAGGATACCGGCCAGGGCGATGGCGCCCGAGGCGATTTCCAGGCTGTGCTTGGCTTCGCCACCGGCATGGCCAACGCTCTCGGGCAGTACGCCGTGCAGCGGTGGAACGATCATGGCGCCGACGAAGGTCGACAGCACGATCAGCACCGACAGCGGCAGCCAGTGAGCGATGCCGTGACCGGCGTGGGCTTCGGTCTTGGCTTCACCGTGGAACGCGATGAAGATCAGGCGGAAGGTGTACAGCGACGTCATGAATGCGCCGACCAGACCTGCATAGAGCAGACCGTGGTTGCCGCTGGCGAACGCTTCCCAGAGGATTTCGTCCTTGGAGTAGAAACCTGCGGTCACCAGCGGCAGGGCGGCCAGGGCGGCACCACCGACGATGAAGCTGGCGTAGGCCAGCGGCAGTTTCTTCCACAGGCCGCCCATCTTGAAGATGTTCTGCTCGTGGTGGCAGGCAACGATCACCGCACCGGAGGCAAGGAACAGCAGGGCCTTGAAGAAGGCGTGGGTCATCAGGTGGAAGATCGCGCCTTCCCAGGCGCCAACGCCCAGCGCCAGGAACATGTAGCCGATCTGGCTCATGGTCGAGTAGGCGAGGATACGTTTGATGTCGGTTTGCACCAGCGCGGCGAAACCGGCCAGTACCAGGGTCACACCACCGACGATGCCGACCAGGTGCAGGATATCCGGCGCCAGGGCGAACAGACCGTGGGTACGGGCGATCAGGTAGACACCCGCAGTCACCATGGTTGCAGCGTGGATCAGTGCCGAAACCGGGGTAGGACCGGCCATCGCGTCCGCAAGCCAGGTCTGCAGCGGCAGTTGAGCCGACTTACCGACTGCACCACCCAGCAGCATCAGGGTCGCCAGCACGATCCAGAAATCGCCGACCTTGAAGTGCTCAGGCGCCTTCACCAGCAGTTCCTGGACGTTCAGCGTGCCCAGTTGCTGGAACAGGATGAACAGGCCGATCGCCATGAACACGTCGCCGATGCGGGTGACGATGAAGGCTTTGAGTGCGGCGTTACCGTTGTTGCGGTTGCTGTAGTAGAAACCGATCAACAGGTACGAGCACAGGCCCACGCCTTCCCAACCGAAGTAGATGAACAGCAGGTTATCGCCCAGGATCAGGAACAGCATGCTGGCGATAAACAGGTTGGTGTACGAGAAGAAGCGCGAGTAACCGTCTTCGCCACGCATGTACCAGGAGGCAAACAGGTGGATCAGGAAGCCGACACCGACGACCACACCGAGCATGGTCACGGACAGACCATCCAGGTACAGCGCAAAGTCAGGCTGGAAACCTTCCACCGATATCCAGCGCCACAGCACCTGGGTGTAGACGCCACCTTCCGGTGGAGCGACGTTGAACTGCCAGATCACGTAAGCCGCGACGATGGCAGACAGGCCGATGGAGCCGACACCGATCAGCGCCGACAGGTTTTCCGAGAAGCGGCCGCGCGAGAACGACAGCAACAGGAACCCGATCAGAGGGAATACGAAAGTCAGAAAGAGTAGGTTCATCCGCGCATCTCACTGGCAGCGTCGATATCGAGCGTGTGGAAGCGGCGATACAGTTGCAGCAGGATCGCCAGGCCAATACTGGCTTCGGCGGCTGCAAGGCTGATCACCAGGATGAACATGATCTGTCCATCCGGTTGCGCCCAGCGGGCGCCCGCGACGATGAAGGCCAGTGCAGAGGCGTTCATCATCACTTCCAGACTCATCAACACGAACAAAATGTTGCGGCGGACCATCAGGCCGACCAGACCAAGGCAGAACAGGATGCCGGCAACGGCCAGGCCATGCTCCATAGGTATAGAACCGAGAGGGATAACAGGCATGTTCTACTCCTTAGCCTCATTACGGCCCAAATGGAACGCCGTGACGGCTGCAGCGAGCAGCAGCATCGAGGCGAGTTCGACCACCAGCAGGTACGGACCGAACAGGCTGATGCCCACGGCTTTCGCGTCAACGGTGGTTTGACCGATGGCCTGACCGCTCTGGTGAGCGAACAGCACATACAGCAGTTCGGCCAGCAGCAGGGCGGCGAGAATCACCGGTCCTGCCCAGATGCCGGGCTTGAGCCAGGTGCGTTCCTGCTGAACCGAGGCCGGGCCAAGGTTCAGCATCATCACCACGAACACGAACAGCACCATGATGGCGCCGGCGTAGGCGATCACTTCCAGCACGCCGGCGAACGGTGCGCCGAGGGCGAAGAAGGTCATGGCCACGGAGATCAGCGAAATGATCAGGTAGAGCAGGGCGTGCACAGGATTGGTGTTGGTGACCACACGCAGTGTGGACACAACAGCGATACCCGATGCGAAATAGAAAGCGAATTCCATCGTTCTTCCTTAAGGCAGCAAGCTCTTCACGTTGATCGGCTCGGCTTCGTTTTGTGCGGCGCCTTTCGGCTTGCCCGCAACGGCCATACCTGCAACACGATAGAAGTTGTAATCAGGGTTTTTGCCGGGGCCGGAGATCAGCAGATCTTCTTTCTCGTACACAAGGTCCTGACGTTTGAACTCGGCCATTTCGAAATCCGGGGTCAACTGGATCGCGGTGGTCGGGCAGGCTTCCTCGCAGAGACCGCAGAAAATGCAGCGCGAGAAGTTGATACGGAAGAAGTCCGGGTACCAGCGACCGTCTTCGGTTTCAGCTTTCTGCAGCGAGATGCAACCCACCGGGCATGCCACGGCGCACAGGTTGCAGGCTACGCAGCGTTCTTCGCCATCGGGGTCGCGGGTCAGGACGATGCGGCCACGGTAGCGTGGCGGCAGGTAGACCGGCTCTTCCGGGTATTGCAGGGTGTCGCGCTTGCGAAAGCCATGGCCGAAGATCATGACCAGGCTGCGCAACTGGGTACCGGTACCCTTAACGATGTCGCCAATATATTTGAACATGGGTCAAATCCTCACTGAACCGCAACCGCAGGCGTGTTCCACAACACGATTGCAGCGGTCACCAGCAAATTGATCAGGGTCAGTGGCAGGCAGAATTTCCAGCTGAAATCCATCACCTGGTCATAACGCGGACGCGGGATGGAAGCGCGCAGCAGAATGAACAGCATGATGAAGAACGCAGTCTTCAGTGCGAACCAGACGAAGGACAGTTGCGGCAGGATGCCGAACGGACCGTGCCAGCCACCGAAGAACAGGGTGACCAGCAGCGCCGAGATCAGGATGATGCCGATGTATTCACCGACGAAGAACATGCCCCATTTCATACCGGCGTATTCAATGTGGTAACCGTCGGCCAGTTCCTGTTCCGCTTCCGGCTGGTCGAACGGGTGACGGTGAGTCACGGCCACGCCAGCGATGAAGAAGGTACAGAAGCCGAAGAACTGCGGAATGATGAACCACAGGTTCTGCGCCTGGTACTCGACGATGTCGCGCATGTTGAACGAGCCGACCTGCACCACGATGCCCATCAGGGCCAGGCCCATGAACACTTCGTAGGACACGGTCTGCGCCGAGGCACGCAAGCTGCCGAGCAGGGCGAACTTGTTGTTACTCGACCAGCCGGCGAACAGCACCGCGTAGACCGAAAGACCGGCCATGGCGAAGAAGAACAGCAGGCCGATGTTCAGATCCGCCACGCCCCAGGTCGGGGTGATCGGGATGATCGCGAAAGCGATCAGCAGGGCGGACATGGCCACCACCGGTGCCAGGGTGAAGATCACCTTGTCGGCAAACGGCGGGGTCCAGTCTTCCTTGAAGAACATCTTCAGCATGTCGGCTGCGATCTGGAACATGCCGAACGGGCCGACACGGTTCGGACCGTAACGGTCCTGCCACCAGCCCAGCAGGCGACGCTCGACAAAGCTGAGCAACGCGCCTGCGACCACCACGGCCAGCAGGATCACGATGGCTTTGATGACCGTCAGGATCACATCGATCACTTCAGGGGTGAACCAGGTCATTGCGCTGCCTCCTGCAGACCATCAACGGATACGCCGGCGAATGCCGGTGGAATGCCGGCGATGCCCGCAGGCAATGCCACCAGACCTGCGCCCAGTTCTTCATTGATGCGCAGCGGCAGACGCAGGGTCTGGCCGGCAACATTGAGGCTCAGCAGTGCGCCGTCGTTGACGCCCAGGCGATCCGCTTCGGACTTGGCCAGAGCAACGTAAGCCGCCGGAATGCGTTCCTGAACCGGAGCAGCCTTCGAAGAGGTTTCTTCGCTGCCGAACAGGTGGAAAAACGGCACGGCTTGCCAGGTGCCCGGCGCCGGGTTGAACGCACGTGGCGCAGCGGCGAACCAGTTCAGCGAATCACCGGTGCTTTCGATCAGGCGGGTGCCCGGATCGCCAGCACGCAGGTGACCACCGACTTCGTCCTGGAACTTGTTCCAGGCTTGCGGCGAGTTCCAGCCCGGCGACCATGCAAAAGGAACCTGCTGACGCGGTTCGGCGGAGCCCGAGTAACCTTCCATCGAGAAGGCGAACGCGGTGTCCTTGTCTTGCGGGGTGCGTGGTTCGTGAACGCTGATGTCGGCGCGCATTGCGGTGCGACCGGAATAACGCAGCGGCTCACGCGCCAGTTTCAGACCCTTGATGCGGAACGAGGCGGACGGCGCGGCGTCGACGATTCGGGCCAGTTGCGGGGTGCTCGAAGCAACCGCAGCGGTGACGTGGTCGAGTTGCGTCCAGTCGATCGGCTGGTTCAGCAGCGTCGAGCGCAGGGCGTGCAGCCAGCGCCAGCCTTCGTGGACCAGAATGCTCGCGTCCATGTATTGCGGGTCGAAAACCTGGAAGAAGCGCTGGGCGCGACCTTCCTGGCTGACCAGCGTACCGTCGCCTTCAGCGAAGCTGGCGGCTGGCAGAACCAGGTGCGCGCGATCACTGGTGGCGGTCTTCTGATGGTCGGCAACGATCACTACTTTCGCAGCGTTGAGTGCCGCATCGACCTTGGCTTTGGCAGTGCGGGTGTACAGATCGTTTTCCAGCACGACGATGGCGTCGGCCTTGCCATCGATCACAGCTTGCAGCGCGGCATCAACCGATTCGCCACCGAGCATGGCCAGGCCGAGGCTGTTGGCTTCCGGCACGATCAGGCTGATCGAACCGTTCTTCTCACGCAGCTTCAGGGCCTTGGCGATGTTCGCCGCAGCTTCGATCAGGGCTTTGGAGCCCAGCGAAGTACCGGCGATGATCAGCGGACGCTTGGCAGCGAGCAGGGCCTCGGCAATGCGCTTGGCCAGTTCCAGGGCTTCGGCGTCCAGACCTTCAACGGCAGGCGCGCTGGCGTCCAGGGCGTGAGCCACGGCGAAACCGAGGCGGGCCAGATCGTCCGGAGCGGCGTGTACACACTCTTCGGCGATGTCGTCGAGCTTGGTTTCAGCCAGGCTGGCGATGAACAGCGGGTTCAGCTCGTGCTGACCGATGTTCTTCACCGCGGCGTCGAGCCAAGGCTGGACGCGCATGGCTTCGGCCATGTCTTCGGCCTTGCCTTTGACCGACTGACGCAGGGCCAGGGCCATGCGGGCGGCAGTTTGGGTCAGGTCTTCACCGAGGACGAACACGGCGTCGTGGTCTTCGATGTCGCGCATGTTTGGCACGGGCAGCGGGCTGTCTTTCAGCACTTGCAGGACCAGACGGATGCGCTCCAGCTCGGAGGCTTCGATACCGGAATAGAAGTGCTCGGCACCGACCAGTTCACGCAACGCGTAGTTGCTTTCGAGGCTGGCACGCGGCGAACCGATACCGACGATGTTGCGACCGCGCAGCAGGTCGGCGGCTTTGTCCAGCGCAGCATCCAGCCCAAGCTTGGTGCCGTCGGCCAGCATTGGCTGACGTGGACGGTCGGTGCGGTTGACATAGCCATAACCGAAACGGCCACGGTCGCACAGGAAGTACTGGTTCACCGAACCGTTGTAACGGTTTTCGATGCGACGCAGTTCGCCGTAACGCTCACCCGGGGAGATGTTGCAACCGCTCGAGCAGCCATGGCAGATGCTCGGCGAGAACTGCATGTCCCACTTGCGGTTGTAGCGCTCGGAGTGAGTCTTGTCGGTGAACACACCGGTCGGGCAGACCTCGGTGAGGTTGCCGGAGAACTCGCTTTCCAGCGTGCCGTCTTCAACGCGACCGAAATACACGTTGTCGTGGGCGCCGTACACACCGAGGTCGGTGCCGCCGGCGTAGTCCTTGTAGAAACGCACGCAGCGGTAGCAGGCGATGCAACGGTTCATTTCGTGGGAAATGAACGGGCCCAGATCCTGGTTCTGGTGGGTGCGCTTGGTGAAGCGATAACGGCGCTCGTTGTGGCCGGTCATCACCGTCATGTCTTGCAGGTGGCAGTGACCGCCTTCCTCGCACACAGGGCAGTCGTGCGGGTGGTTGGTCATCAGCCATTCAACGACACTGGCGCGGAACGCCTTGGATTCTTCATCGTCGATGGAGATCCAGGTGTTGTCGGTGGCAGGGGTCATGCAGGACATGACGATGCGACCACGGGTGTCGTTCTCGTCGGTGTACTGCTTGACCGCGCACTGGCGGCAGGCCCCGACGCTTCCAAGCGCGGGGTGCCAGCAGAAATAAGGGATGTCGAGGCCCAGCGACAGACATGCCTGTAACAGGTTGTCTGCCCCGTCGACTTCGAGCGCTTTGCCGTCTACGTGGATAGTGGCCATGGTTCAAAGGTCTTCGTTGGCCCGGTGTCAGCGGGCGTGGCTAATGGAATCTTGTTATCCGTCCGAATCCAGTCAGCCCCGAAAGGCGTCATCGGACGAAAGGCGAAGGGCACGGACCCTTCGCCTTTTAAGCGTTTACGCGCCGACTGTGATCGGCTTCGCCAGAGGCGGGACGGCGGCGCTTGCAGGCGCGATACCGGCTTCGAACTCTGGACGGAAGTATTTGATGGCACTGCCCAACGGCTCCACGGCACCCGGTGCATGAGCACAGAAGGTCTTGCCCGGGCCGAGGAAGTTGACCAGACCCAGCAGGGTCTCGATGTCGCCTGGCTGGCCGCGGCCTTGCTCGATGGCCATCAGCAGCTTGACGCTCCATGGCAGGCCATCACGGCAAGGGGTGCAGAAACCGCAGGATTCGCGAGCGAAGAACTGCTCCATGTTGCGCAGCAGGGACACCATGTTGACGCTGTCGTCCACCGCCATGGCCAGGCCGGTACCCATACGGGTGCCCACTTTGGCGATGCCGCCGGCGTACATTTGTGCGTCGAGGTGTTCCGGCAACAGGAAACCGGTACCGGCGCCGCCTGGCTGCCAGGCCTTGAGCTTGTAACCGTCGCGCATGCCGCCGGCGTAGTCTTCGAACAGCTCGCGACCGGTCACGCCGAATGGCAGTTCCCACAGGCCCGGATTCTTGACCTTGCCGGAGAAGCCCATGAGCTTGGTGCCCATGTCTTCACTGCCGTCGCGGGCCAACGATTTGTACCAGTCCACGCCGTCGGCAATGATCGCCGGCACGTTGCACAGGGTTTCAACGTTGTTCACGCAGGTCGGCTTGCCCCACACGCCAACGGCGGCAGGGAAGGGCGGCTTGGAGCGCGGGTTGGCGCGGCGGCCTTCGAGGGAGTTGATCAGTGCGGTTTCTTCACCGCAGATGTAACGCCCGGCGCCGGTGTGGACGAACAGCTCGAAATCGAAGCCGCTGCCCAGAATGTTCTTGCCCAGCAGGCCCGCTGCCTTGGCTTCTTCCACGGCACGGTTCAGGTGCTTGGCGGCGGTGGTGTACTCGCCACGCAGGAAGATGTAGCCACGATAGGTTTTCAGCGCGCGGGCGCTGATCAGCATGCCCTCGATCAGCAGATGAGGCAGTTGCTCCATCAGCATGCGGTCTTTCCAGGTGTTCGGCTCCATTTCATCCGCGTTGCACAGCAGGTAGCGGATGTTGATGGATTCGTCCTTGGGCATCAGGCCCCACTTCACGCCAGTGGGGAAGCCTGCACCACCACGACCCTTGAGACCGGCGTCCTTCACGGTCTGGACGATGTCGTCCGGTCCCATGTCGGCGAAGGCCTTGCGTGCAGCGGCGTAACCGTTCTTGGCCTGGTACTCGTCGAGCCATACGGCTTCGCCGTCGTCACGCAGGCGCCAGGTCAGCGGGTGAGTCTCGGCCGAACGCTGAATGCGGTTGGCCGGGCCGAAAGAAGTCAGGGTCATACGTAGCCCTCGAGCAGTTTGGCGACGCCGGCAGGCTGGACATCGCCAAAGGTGTCGTCATCGATCATCAGCGCCGGTGCCTTGTCGCAGTTGCCGAGGCAGCAGACCGGCAGCAGGGTGAAGCGACCGTCGGCGGTGGTCTGACCCAGGCCGATACCCAGGTTGTTCTGGATTTCGCTGACCACCGACTCGTGGCCACCGATGTAGCAGACCATGCTGTCGCAGACGCGAATGATGTGACGGCCGACCGGCTGACGGAAGATCTGGCTGTAGAACGTGGCGACGCCTTCAACGTCGCTGGCCGGGATGCCGAGGATCTCGCCGATGGCGTACAGAGCGCCGTCCGGCACCCAGCCGCGTTCCTTCTGGACGATCTTCAGGGCTTCGATCGACGCCGCGCGCGGGTCTTCGTAGTGATGCAGCTCGTGCTCGATGGCCGAGCGCTCGGTTTCACTCAGGGTGAAACGGTCTGTCTGGATAAGCGTGCTGTTCATGCTTAGCGGTCCACGTCGGCCATAACGAAGTCGATACTACCCAGGTACGCAATCAGGTCCGCGACCATGCTGCCTTTGATCACCGAAGGGATCTGCTGCAGGTGGGCGAAGCTCGGAGTACGGATCCGGGTACGGTAGCTCATGGTGCCGCCGTCGCTCGTCAGGTAATAACTGTTGATGCCCTTGGTCGCTTCGATCATCTGGAAGGATTCGTTGGCCGGCATGACCGGGCCCCACGAAACTTGCAGGAAGTGCGTGATCAAGGTTTCGATGTGCTGCAGCGTGCGCTCTTTCGGCGGCGGCGTGGTCAGCGGGTGATCCGCCTTGTACGGGCCTTCCGGCATGTTGCGCAGGCACTGGTCGATGATCCTGACGCTCTGGCGCATCTCTTCGACGCGAACCATGCAGCGGTCGTAGGCATCACCGTTGGCGGCCAGCGGCACTTCGAACTCGAAGTTCTCGTAGCCGGAGTAAGGACGCGCCTTACGCAGGTCGAAATCGCAACCGGTGGAACGCAGGCCGGCACCGGTGACGCCCCATTCCAGGGCCTCTTTGGTGTTGTACTGGGCAACGCCGATGGTACGACCCTTGAGGATGCTGTTCTGCAGGGCGGCCTTGGTGTATTCGTCGAGGCGCTTTGGCAGCCATTCAACGAAGTCTTTCACCAGTTTGTCCCAGCCGCGCGGCAGGTCGTGGGCGACGCCACCGATGCGATACCAGGCCGGGTGCAGACGGAAACCGGTGATGGCTTCAATCACCGTGTACGCCTTCTGACGGTCGGTGAAGGTGAAGAACACCGGAGTCATGGCGCCGACGTCCTGGATGTAGGTACCCAGGAACAGCAGGTGGCTGGTGATCCGGAAGAACTCGGCCATCATGATGCGGATGACGTCGACCTTCTCCGGCACCTTGATGCCGGCCAGTTTCTCGACCGAGAGCACGTACGGCAGGTTGTTCATCACGCCGCCGAGGTAGTCGATACGGTCGGTGTACGGAATGAAACTGTGCCAGGACTGACGCTCGGCCATCTTTTCGGCGCCACGGTGGTGGTAACCGATGTCCGGAACGCAATCGACGATTTCTTCACCGTCCAGTTGCAGGATGATGCGGAACGCACCGTGAGCCGAAGGGTGGTTCGGCCCCAGGTTGAGGAACATATAGTCCTCGTTCGGGCCGGAACGCTTCATGCCCCAGTCTTCAGGACGGAAGCGCGCGGCTTCTTCCTCAAGCTGTTGCTTGGCCAGGTTCAGGCTGAACGGGTCGAATTCGGTGGCGCGCGCCGGGAAGTCCTTGCGCAGCGGGTGACCTTCCCAGGTCGGCGGCATCATGATGCGCGACAGGTGCGGGTGACCTTTGAAGTCGATGCCGTACATGTCCCAGACTTCACGCTCGTACCAGTTGGCGTTCGGCCAGATGCTGGTGACGGTCGGCAAGCTGAGGTCGCTTTCGGACAAGGCGACCTTGATCATCACGTCACTATTACGTTCCAGCGACATGAGGTGATAGAACACGGTGAAATCGGCACCGCCCGGCAGCCCTTGACGCTTGGTGCGCAGACGCTCGTCCACGCCGTGCAGGTCATAAAGCATGACGTACGGCTTGGGCAGGTTGCGCAGGAAGGTCAGGACTTCGACGAGTTTGGCGCGCGCCACCCACAGCACCGGCATGCCGGTGCGGGTCGGCTGAGCGGTGAACGCTTCGGCGCCAAAACGGTTGTTCAGTTCGACGACCACATCCTGGTCGTCTGCCTTATAAGGCGGGATGTACAGAGCACTGCCTGTAGTCATGGTTATTTTTTCGCTTTCGGTCAACGTAAAGAATGAAGCCAGCTTCTCGTTTCTTTGAAACAGACTGGATCAGACTTCGTCAGGGCTGCGCAGGTTGGTGACTGCGATTCGCTGTTCGCGGCGCTGTTCCTTCTGCGAAGGCATGTCGGCGCGATAAACGCCTTGATCGCCAACGACCCAGGAAAGTGGGCGACGCTCCTGGCCAATGGATTCCTGCAACAGCATCAAGCCTTGCAGAAACGCTTCTGGACGGGGCGGGCAGCCAGGTACGTAGACGTCAACGGGCAGGAACTTGTCCACCCCCTGAACCACGGAGTAGATGTCGTACATGCCGCCGGAGTTGGCGCACGAACCCATCGAGATCACCCACTTGGGCTCGAGCATCTGCTCATACAGGCGCTGAATGATCGGCGCCATCTTGATGAAGCAGGTCCCGGCGATAACCATGAAGTCGGCCTGACGCGGTGATGCCCGGATTACTTCGGCGCCGAAGCGCGCGATGTCGTGGGGCGCCGTGAAGGCGGTGGTCATTTCCACGTAGCAGCAGGAAAGGCCGAAGTTGTACGGCCACAGGGAGTTTTTACGTCCCCAGTTGACCGCGCCACTCAGCACGTCTTCCAGCTTGCCCATGAAAATGTTTTTGTGGACTTGATCTTCTAACGGATCGGAAACGGTTTCCCGCTGGCCAATCGGATACTGCTCGTTAGGAGCATCGGGGTCGATTCTGGTGAGATTGTATTGCATTGCCAAAGCCTCATTGTTTCAGCTTCGCCTGCCGCTTGCGACGAGCTTCCGGAGCCCAGTCAAGGGCGCCCACTCGGAACAGGTAGACAAGACCTGCCAACAGAATTGCTATGAAAACGAGAGCTTCGACGAATCCGGTCCAGCCGCTTTCGCGGACGGACACAGACCATGCAAAGAGAAAGAGGGCTTCGATATCGAAGATCACGAACAGCATCGCGACCAGATAGAATTTGGCTGAGAGCCGCAAGCGGGCGCCACCGGTAGGTAGCATGCCGGACTCGAACGGTTCGTTTTTGCTGCGGCCCCAGGCTTTTGACCCGAGGAGGCTGGAGACGCCGAGCATGAAGGCACACAGGCCGACTACACCCAGAAGGAAAATGGCAAAGCCCCAGTTGTGGGCCATGAGTCCTGTCGCTTCGGGCATGCTGGAAATCCTTAACAGAGAGCAAAGGTCTCTGAGCTTGATAAAGAAATAAGGCAGTGACGATATGTCGCAGCAATCAATCGCGCTGATTTTATGGCTAAACACCCTGCAAGTAAAATTCCTATAGCGAAATTATTTATTGGAATAAGGACATAGCGCTCCTCGAAGGGCCCGCAGCCCATGCGTTGCGGGCATTAGCCGGGTTTACGGGAAATATGTTTTGTTTGGAATGTAACGAACATAGTTGCGGCCAAATGATAATCAATATTGTTTGCGGGGTTTTTTAGATTGTTAGGCGGGTGTGTGAGTGGGAAGTTGTCTTGAATAGCGGTTACTGCAAGTAGCAGCCGAGGTCGTTTTACCGCATTTTTCGAGGGACGGATCTGCTCTGGATCAATGTTTCTGCCGAAGGCATGGCAAGGCGCGGGGCGAATCGCAGGCAAAAACCTCCCAACCCGTCGGTTAGCCTTGGGTCGGTCCGCAACAGGCGGCCGACCTCCGTAGTTCAAATCGCGCTGTGGCCTCCATCAATGACCAGATCGGCACCGGTCATCCAGGAGGAGTCATCAGAGGCCAGAAGGATCGCCGCGCCTGCCATGTCTGAAGGTATTCCCGCTCGCTGCAGGGGAATGTGCTTTTTTCTTTCCTGCCATATCGCCGGGGCGTCCCGCCACTGGCTGGCGTTACCACCTGTCGCGGTCAGTCCGGGTGAAATCGTATTGACTCTGACGCCATGAGGAGCCAGTTCCACCGCGCAGCTTCGTGTGAGCATCGACAGCGCCGCCTTGCTGGCTTGATAAGCCGACAGGCGACTGACCGCTCTGAAAGCACTGACAGATGAGATGTTGATGACGCTACCGCCCTGACCGCGAGCGATGCAGTTTTTTGCGAAGCGCTGAGTGGCAAAAAAAGGAAAACGCAGATTGACCGCCAGCGTCTGCTCATACTCATCGTTGCTCAGTTCAAGAAAAGGCGTGCGGGTGATAAACGCGGGATTGTTGACGAGTACATCAATGGGCCCGATGGCGGCGTGCGCTTCATCAAAGAGCGCCTCGATGCTGACGCTCGTGGCTTCCATGAGGGTGAAGCTGGCGCGCTGCCCCTGGCGCGCTGCGAACTCAAGAACTTCACGAGCCGCAGCTTCATCGGTGCGAGCGGTAATGAATACATCAGCGCCCTCGGTAATGAAGGCTTCGGCTATCGCTCTTCCAATGCCTGAGGACGCGCCGGTTATAAGCGCTCGCTTTCCTCTTAATCTTCCATTCATGAATAGTTCTCCATAATACAAAGCTGCAGTGCGCGCGCCTATAAGTTGTACGCAGCGCACGGTTAGAACGTAGATCCGTTAATGTGATTCGGCATGTGTAAATGATTATTTAAGAGTGTTCCTACGGATCATTCATTAATGGGTGAAGGAAGTTTCTTGAGTGTCTATAAGGGCTCTGATTTTAACCGCCGGTGGCGGGCTGTTGTCAGCTAAGCTTTGGTTGAGTAGAGGTCGGATGTTTATGGGTGTTCAGCATTGTCATTGAGTCGGCTACGTGCGAACGCATGTAAGTAATTGTTCCTGTTATATGGACTTATACTGAGGTCGTGTATGTCAGAACAACGAAATAAATTCATTAATACCGCCAGGTCCGTCGATATCGGTAACCCTTCCTGGGCCCTCGCGCAACAATCGGGATTGACCGATTTGAGCGTCCAACATACCCAGCAGGGGCGTATGCAGGATCAGAACGGTCATCCATTCATGAACATGTGCTCTTGTTCATACCTGGGTCTTGAGGTCGATCAGCGTCTGGCGCGCCGCGCCGCAGATTATGTGCTCAATAGCGGTACGGTGAATCTGCCCACCTCGCGTATCAGAATAAGGTTGCGAGAACTCGATGAGCTTGAGGATGCCTTGTCCGCGCATTTCAACTGTCGAGCCTTCACCGCGACGTCCTGCAGTGCGGGTATTGTTGCCTCGTTGCCGCTTCTGGCTGCTGGCATGTTTACTGAAGGGCAGCGCCCCTTTTTGATCTTTGACAAGCACGCCCATTTTGCACTGAATCAGGTCAAGGCCATTTGTGGTGATGAAACGCAGGTGATGACCTGCAATCATAACGATGTAGATTTTATTGAGGATATGTGCAAGCGACATCCGTTGGTCGCATATGTTGCTGATGGTGCCTACAGCATGGGCGGAAGTGCGCCTATTGAACGGTTGTTGGCGTTGCAGGATAAATATGGGCTGTTTCTTTATTTTGACGACTCTCATTCCTTGAGTGCCTATGGCGATCGGGGTGAAGGTTATATCCGTACTTATATGCCTGAGCTCAATCCCAGAACGCTTCTGGTTTATTCATTGGCCAAGGCATTTGGTGCCAATGGTGGAGGCATATTCATGTCGGAGAAGGCCGATTATCAAAGTGTCTTCCGACGCTTTGGTGGTCCGATGTCTTATTCTCAATATATAAATCCGGCGGCTGTCGGGGCGGCCATGGCTTCGCTGGATATCCATAAGAGTCCTGAGCTTGGCGTCTTGCAGGACAAGCTACGTTGCAACATTCGCCTCTTCGACAGTTTGTTTGATACGGAACACGCGGGGTCCGAATTGCCGATTCGGGTTATTCCATTGGACAGCCCGGACCTGGCGATCAGCGTTTCCGAGGGCGTCTTCAAACGAGGGTATTACACCTCGGCGGTGTTCTTTCCCATTGTGGCCAGAAACAAGTCCGGTTTACGCGTGATGATGCGTGCCGATATGTCGCAAGAAGATATCCGCAGTTTTTGCTCCGCAGTCTGGGCAGAGATCGAAGAGGCCCGTCTGAACCCGAACCTGCCGAACGCGAGGTGGTGATGACTCATCCGATACCACGAAGCTTGTTGTATTGCTCTGCCTTGCACCCTGAGCAATATGCCAAGAGTGCCCTGACGGATGTCATGGTGATTGATCTGGAGGACGGCGTCCCGCTCCTCAAAAAAGCCGAAGCCCGCCTATGTGTCGAGCAGTTCTATCGATCCGCTGTGGTGCAGCGTACGGCACTGCGTATCAATCCCTTGCGTGACAATCAGGGATTGCTCGATTTGCTGATGGTGCAGTCACTTGAACAGCGACCCGAGTATGTCGTCCTGGCAATGACTGAAGCCGCGGCCGAGATAGACGTGGTACGCGCCAACTTAGGGGGGCAGGGAAGCAGTCCGAAAATCCTGGTCACCGTCGAAACCCCGGCCTGTCTTCGGGATATTTACGCCATTGCATCCAGCGCCGACGGACTGATCTTCGGTTCCGCCGACTACGCGGCCAGCCTGGGTGTGCCGATTGGCGGCTGGAGCAACATCCTCCACGCCCGTGCAAGCATCATTGCCGCCGCCAGCGCAGCGGGTATTCCCGCGTTCGACACCGCTTACTTCAACCTCGATGACGAAGCCGGGTTACTGAAGGAATGCCAGGACACCCGGGAGTTGGGCTTCAGTGGCAAGACCTCCATTCACCCAAGGCAGATATCGATCATCAATGAGGCATTCACGCCTTCGATCGCGGAGTACGAACATGCCTTGGCCGTTGTGCAGGCTGCGCAAAACAGCGGTGAAAAAATCACCCGATTGAAGAATCTGATGGTCGGGCCGCCCTTTGTGAAGCTAGCCCGCAAAGTCATCCAGCGCGCCCAGGAACTGGGTCTTTAAGGAGGACGCCATGGAACCGATGATTCCGGCGCATGAACGGATTGGGGCGAATCGCTACCGTGAATCTTATGGGCTGCATTACGAAGAGTTTGTGGTGGGCGATGTGTTCGAGCACCGCCCCGGGCGCACGGTGACGGAGCTGGATAACATCTGGCAGTCACTGATGAACATGAATAACCATCCGGTGCATATCGATGTGGCTTACGCACAGCGCACCGAGTTCGAAAAGTTGCTGGTGAACAGCTCCGTGACCTTGTCGATTATCAGCGGCATGACGGTCGCGACGATGAGCGCACGAGCCATCGCCAACCTGGGCTGGGATGAAATACGCCTGCCCAGCCCGGTGTATGTCGGCGACACACTTTACGCGGAGAGCGAGGTGGTTTCCAAGCGTGAGTCCCGGTCGCGTCCGGGCCAGGGCATCGTCACCATCAGGGTGATTGGGCGTAAGCAGGATGGCACTCCGGTCATCACCTACCTGCGCACTTTTCTGGTTCCAAAGCAGGGGTTTTCCCAGGGCTACCCCCTCGGCTGAAGGTCAGCTTCAGTCAGCGTGGAAGCGCTGCCGGTGAGGGAATGGCCGGGACCTTCAAAGAGCCTTGATGGAAAAGGACAAACCATGCTGCTGCTTAATCGTGAAGATATAGGGCGTTGTGTCGAGTTGCCGTCGCTTGTGCGCGTACTCGAAAAAGCTCACCAGGGTTTTTCTCTCGCGGCACCCGTGGTTCCGCC
Organism: Pseudomonas sp. B15(2017); assembly: GCF_002113215.1. Classification (NCBI taxonomy): domain Bacteria; kingdom Pseudomonadati; phylum Pseudomonadota; class Gammaproteobacteria; order Pseudomonadales; family Pseudomonadaceae; genus Pseudomonas; species Pseudomonas sp. B15(2017). The sequence goes on along the minus strand of NZ_NEJZ01000010.1, from coordinate 79,631 downwards.
ACGTTCGATAATCACGCACTCGCGACAAAAAGCATTCTCTTTGTTCATGCCGGCCTTTTTGCCTGTGAGCCAGACGCTGGGCATCAAAGTGTCGTCGTTTCATCCCGGCAACGCCGTGCTGGGGCGCTCGGCGGTCAATGGCGCGGTTTTGCTGATCGACGTCGATAGCGGCAGGTTATTGGCGATGCTCGACAGTGCCGCTCTTACAGCAATTCGCACCAGTGCCCTGAGTGCGTTGGTGACGGACAAACTCTGCCTGCAGGCCCGGCTCAATCTGGCGGTGATCGGGGCTGGGGCTCAAGCGGCGGCGCATATCCAGGCAATGGCCGCTATCAGGGAATTGGGGCAGGTCAGGATCTTTTCCCGCTCGATGGCCCGCAGTGTCGCCTTGGCCGAACGTCTGTCCATTGAACTTGCGCAGCCGGTCGAGGCTGTTGAGCGCATGGAGGATGCTTTGGCAGACGCGGATATTGTCTGTACGACAACCTCCTACGACAGTCCGCTGCCGTTGATCGGGGTACATCAGCTCAAACCCGATGCCCATATCAATGCCGTTGGCGGCAGTACGCAGCAGGCGTGCGAGGTCGATCCAAAATTGCTGGGCAGTGCTCAAATACATGTCGATCATTTGGACGCCGCATGCCGCGAATCGGGCGAAATTGCCCAGGCCTTGGCGTGGTCGGTGATCAACCGCAAGGACATCCGTGAGATCAGTACTTTGGTTGTCGAGCAGCCTTCGCCGGTTACCCGCAAACAAGGCCTCAGTTACTTCCGCAGTGTTGGCCATGCCAGTCAGGACATGGTGGTTGCCGCCTGCATCTATGGCGCGGCCGTGGAGGGGCATATCGGCCAACAGTGCGACTACCTCAATGCCTGAGAGTCGCCGGGCGCAACGTTTTGAATCAGCAGTGCCAACGACGCAGGAAGGAAAAGGATGCCCATGAATATTTTGATGATCGATTCGCAGCGAGTGAACTACGTCGACCCCGGGGAATATGGCCCGGGGTCGGAGTATCGACACTACGGCGTGGAGGTGACGTTCCGGCCCTCGGATGAGCAACTGGCCAAAGCCGACGGCATCATCGCCTTTCATTCGGTGGTCATCGACGCGCCGCTGATCGCCAGAATGCATCGTTGCCGCGCATTGGTTAAGGCCACGATCGGCCTTGATGATGTGGACGTCGAGGCGTTGAGCGCGCGAGGCATTGTGTGCGCCAACATCGGTTCTGTAGGGGCGGAGGAAGTTGCCGAGCACGCCTTGGCATTGATCCTTTTTGCCCAGCGCAAGCTGTTCGACTACGCGGGACACACCCGCCAGGGAGGCTGGAACTGGCGAGCCCATACCGGTGAAGTGAGAGCCTGTGCAGACACCGTTCTGGGAGTCGTGGGTTATGGTGCAACAGGGCGAGCGTTGGCCCGCAGGGCGGCGGCCCTGGGTTACCGCATCTGTTTTTACGACCCCGGGGTCGAGCGCTGTGCCGAAGGCATTGCCACGGGCGTGACGCTGGATTCACTGCTCGAAACGGCCGATATTCTGTCGCTGCATCTGCCGCTTACCCCGGACACTGCGCATCTTATGAACGACGCGGCATTTTCACGGATGAAGCACGGTGCGACCTTAGTCAATACCGCGCGAGGTGGCATCGTCGACACCGATGCGCTGCTTCGGGCCTTGCAGGCAGGGGGCGTGTCCATGGCTCTGCTGGATGTCGTGCAGGAAGAGCCTGCTCCTCTCCAGGCCTTGATCGAGCATGAGCGGGTGTTATTAACGCCGCATGCCGCTTTTTACAGCGAGCGCTCTCTGGCCCAACTCAAAGCCAATGCCCTGGAAACCCTGCTGGCTCTGTTACAGGGGAAAACAGCCGAAACTGTGGTCAATTCCGATTGTGTATCGCGGGAGGCAGACGGATATGCCTGAATTGAAACGTGCGGGATTTGAATCGTCCCGAGCCGGGTTGCCACCTTGGTTCGACATGGCGATCGGCAACAGCATTGTTCAATACGGTCAGCGGCTGGCGGCGCGACAACTACTGGTCAATACGCTGGGCAATATCGCTGTACGCAGCCGCTCTCAGTACTGGCAACGCGACGTGATCTACACCAAACACCGCGGCATCTCTCTGGAAGAGTGCGGGCTTGAGCATTTGTCGGTGCTGGACATGCAATCCGATGAGCTTTTGCACGGTTGTTTCCGGCCCAGCCAGGGGCACCGGATGCATCGGGAAATCATGCGCTGTCGCGCCGATGTCAATGCGACGGTGCATCTGCATCCCAATGAAGTCATTTCCTTCTTCGCTGTCTCGCAGTGGCGTGAGATGAAATACGTGTCGAACGACACGGCATTGGTCATGGGCAAACCACCGTGCATTCTCGGCGAAGGTGTGAATATCGAGCTGGATGTCAGTGCCATTGGCCGCTGCGCGGGTGACACCAACTGCATTGTCATGCCCGGTCATGGCATTACCTGTTTTGGCCGCGACCTGTCGGAGGCGTTTCATCGCGCCGTGGCATTCACTGCCGAAATCAGCCGCTTGATTACCAGCCAGTTTCTATCGGCCGCCACGGGGAAATCGGTGGTGTATGCCAGTCACGAAGAGGTCAGGCAGATGTATGCGCTTGGCGAGCAGGTGATCTATGGAGGGATGCGCAAATGAAGTTTCACCCTCACATCTCATGTTCCGGATTATGGAAGGCGCCGGAGCGCGATCTTTCATCGGTGTTGCTGGATTTGAACGAAAACCAGTTTTTACAAAGGTTTCTGGCAGGGTTCATCGCCAACGAATTGAAGCCCCAGGATCTGTTCGCCTATCCCAATTACCGGCCGCTCCTTAACCAGCTCGCACAGTACTGCAAGGTCTCCACCGACCGTTTGCTGCTGACCAATGGCGCGGATCAGGCCATCGATCTGGTGATTCGGTTACTGTTTTCGCCAGGGGATCGGGTGGTGGTGCCTTCTCCGGTTTTTTCCTTTTATTACCAGATGCTCGACGTAAACGGTGTGGCTCCCGTGATCGTGGGGTTTGAAAAACAGGCCGAAAAATTCGTGCTGTCCACCGAGGCGGTACTCCAGTCCCTGCAAACCAGCCAAGGGCTGATCCTGTGCAACCCCAACAATCCACTGGGTGTTCGCATCGATCCAGAGCAATTGCAGGTGTTCGTCGAGGCTTGTGTCAGGCAAGACAAACCGATGATCGTGGACGAATGTTATTTCGAGTATTTGCAACAATCTTGTCTGGATGCATTCAGTGCGGTCAGGCAGTTGTTTGTGATTCGTTCGTTTTCCAAGTACTTCGGTCTTGCCGGGTTGCGCCTGGGGTATGTGGTCACGCGACCGGAATCCATACGTGAACTGATGAAAGTGCGTGGCCCATGGGATGTGAACCAAGTAGCGGTGAAAGCCGGGCTGTTCTGTTTGCAGAATCAGAAAGTCTTGCAGCAGGCGCACGATCATCTTGCGCAGATCAAGACTGAAATAATCGAAGTCTGTCGGGCCAACGCGATCGTCGTCTATGAGAGCGACACGAACTTTCTGCTGCTGCAGGATGAGCACGACGGTCGTCTGGCCAGCGCTTTCGCTCAGGCCAATATCCGCGTAAGCAACTGCTCGCAATACCCGCACAGTTTTGGCCTGCTCGACAATTTACTGCGAGTGGCTGTCCCTTCATCGTCGGATCTCAAACTATTGCTGATGGCGATATTGCGCGGGAGCGGCAGCGCGGCTTGTTTGAGCGATGTGAAAATAGAACGCTGGATTGCCGGAAGACCAAAGCTGCGCACTGGCGGAGCATCGCGGTGATGCTCATATGAGGAGATGGCTGAAAAGGATCGGTCTGGCGGCAGGGATGCGCAATATCATTGCGCTGCGCTTGCTGTTCGTCATGGCCAACGCATTGGGGCCTTTTGCGGCATTGTTTTTCCAGCGGCATTACGAGCTCGACAGCGCGGCGGTGGCCTGGGTGATCACGCTGATGTCGGCATTTTATCTGCTGGGTAATCTGTTGGGTGGAGCGCTGATCGGTCGTTTTACCTTCCGGGCACTTTTGATCTGTACGTCGTCCTGTTCATCACTGTTTTTGTTGTTCGCTGCCGTATTCAGTTCAACGATCGCATCAATTGCGATGGTGCTGTTGTTCATGCTGTGCGCAGGCCTGATCACGCCGGTATTCAGTGTGCTTACGTCCCTGGCCGCGGACGACAGCAATCGCATCGCCTCCTTTGGTTATCTGCACCTGGCCAGCAATCTGGGGGGAGCGCTGCTATTTGTGATGGGTGGGTACTTGCTCGGTCTCGACAGTCACTATCTGGTGCTGTTTGCGATGGTTGCCAGTGTGTTGTGCCTGTTGGCGAGTGTGTTTCTGGTGTTGCCGGAGCGTCAGAATGTTTTAACTGAAACCAGAAGTGCTTCCATTCGCGCACTGGCCGATGTGCCAAGGATCGTGATCGTGGCGGGCGCCATGTTTTTTGCGTTGTCGGTGCTGGATGCCCAGCGCGAGTATCAGCTGCCTCTATGGCTTGATCAGGTGACGGAGGGGAAGGCCGCCGGGCTGTTTGGTGCGGTAGGTATCGTCAATGCATTGCTGGTGGTCGTGGTGACGCAGCCTCTGATTGCATTGACGTCGCGTTTCGGGGCGCTGACCAATTTGTCCCTGGCGGCGGTTTTTTACGGTATCGGATTTGGAGCCTATGCCTTTTTCGAGCAAACCGCACTGATCCTCTCGTTTGTTTTCCTCTGGACGCTGGGTGAGATTCTCGGTGTTACCTACATCACTGCGTTGATTGCGCAGAAAACCACGTTGCAAACCCAGGCCAGTCTGTTTTCGATAATTCCTGTAGTGCTGGCGTTGGCGAGGATGGTTTCTGTGGGCATCGGCGCCTCTTTGATCGCCGGGATCGGTTTCCAGTTGAGCTGGAGTGTCTACGGGCTGGTGGGCATTTTGTTCGGAAGCGCTTGTCTTTTACTTGCTACCAGAAAGAGCCGCTATGCGACTGCAGTCTGAAATGGCCTGTTTAAATGGCAGTGATGGTGAAAGCGCGAGTAAAAAAACGCCCCGAACCAGTCGGGGCGTCAGTCTTTCGGCAATGCGGTTAGCTTTCTAAACGGTCCGCAAAGGCCGTTTACTTGGTGAAGTCGATCAGTGGAACTGTTCTTCTTCGGTCGAACCGGTCAGCGCAGTCACCGAGGACGTGCCGCCCTGGATCACGGTGGTCATGTCGTCGAAGTAGCCGGTGCCCACTTCCTGCTGGTGAGCCACGAAGGTGTAACCCTTGGCGGCGTCAGCGAATTCCTGCTCTTGCAGCTTCACGTAGGCAGTCATGTCGTTGCGGGCGTAGTCGTGCGCCAGGTTGAACATGCTGTGCCACATGTTGTGAATGCCGGCCAGGGTGATGAACTGGTGCTTGTAACCCATGGCGGACAGTTCGCGCTGGAACTTGGCGATGGTCGCGTCGTCCAGGTTTTTCTTCCAGTTGAAGGAAGGCGAGCAGTTGTACGACAGGATCTGGTCCGGGTATTCCTTTTTGATCGCTTCGGCGAAGCGACGGGCTTCTTCCAGGTCTGGCTTGGCGGTTTCGCACCAGATCAGGTCGGCGTACGGTGCGTAGGCCAGGCCACGGGCGATTGCCTGGTCCAGACCTGCGCGAACCTTGTAGAAACCTTCCTGGGTACGGGTGCCAGTCACGAACGGCTGGTCGTACGGGTCGCAGTCGGAAGTCAGCAGGTCGGCAGCGTTGGCATCGGTGCGGGCCAGGATGATGGTCGGTACACCGGCCACGTCGGCAGCCAGACGAGCGGCGGTCAGCTTCTGCACGGCTTCCTGGGTTGGAACCAGAACCTTGCCGCCCATGTGGCCGCATTTCTTCACGGAAGCCAGTTGGTCTTCGAAGTGAACGCCGGCGGCGCCTGCTTCGATCATGCTCTTCATCAGCTCGTAGGCATTCAGTACGCCGCCGAAACCGGCTTCGGCGTCAGCCACGATTGGCGCGAAGTAGTCGATGTAGCCTTCGTCGCCCGGGTTCTTGCCGGCTTTCCACTGAATCTGGTCGGCACGACGGAACGAGTTGTTGATGCGCTTGACCACGGTTGGAACCGAGTCCACCGGGTACAGCGACTGGTCCGGGTACATCGATTCGGCGGAGTTGTTGTCCGCAGCGACTTGCCAGCCCGACAGGTAGATCGCCTGGATACCGGCTTTCACCTGTTGAACAGCCTGGCCGCCGGTCAGGGCGCCCATGCAGTTGACGAAATCTTTCTCTGGGCGGAAGGACGGCTTGGCACCCTGGGTGACCAGGTTCCACAGTTTTTCGGCGCCCATTTTTGCAAAGGTGTGCTCTGGTTGAACCGAGCCACGCAGACGGACGACGTCAGCAGCGGAGTAATTGCGAGTCACGCCTTTCCAGCGCGGGTTTTCAGCCCAGTCTTTTTCAAGGGCTGCAATTTGCTGTTCGCGTGTCAGTGCCATGGAGATAAACCTCGTCGCGTCTTTATGAAAAGTTGTTCTGCGGTGGAAAATTCCTTGCGCTCGCTGACCAGAAGCTTAGGTGGTCAGGTCGGGTTCGGCGGGGCAGGCGACGGGATGAACGATGGGCTCGAGGGGAAGTGAGCAGGTAAAGGCAACTGGTGGGCGCATTCGGGTGTCGTGGGCCTTTATGCGAACTACAGTGTAAAGCCGGGTTACCTAATTACGCTTCCGTCCCTCGGGACAACTTCGTTCCAGTCGGCAACCTCGTCAAACACACCTTGTGGGCGGTACAGACACGAAACGGCTCGCGGGGATGGTTGCGAGCAGCGCTTCGAAGGCCCTTGCCAGGGCCTCTGATTAGCGGGAGCGAGGCCATCATGCCTTCGCTTTTTTGGCTCGTCAAACATTTTGTAGTGCTTTTTTTAAAGCACTACATCTTTCGTCTAATACGACTAATCAGTCAGTTTTTGGTGCTTTAGTCCAGTGTGTCGACTTTCACCCGCAAGGTCATGTCATCCCGGCCTTGAGTCGAGTAGCTGCGGGCCAGACCTTGTTTGTCGGCTTGAGTCTGGCGATTCACGCCGGCAAGGGTGATCCATTCGCCCAGTCGTCCGGTGACAGTTGTGTCGGTGCTTTGCACGTTCACTACATCGGGACGTTCCTGGCTCATGCGGTCACGGTTGGTACTGATTGCCAGATGAACGGTTTCGCCAGTGACGCTGGCGGTGACGTAAAACCCCTGTGTGACGTTGCGATATTGGGTCTGGCTGCTGTAATCGCCGTACGAGTTGGTCTGGCTGCTGGTGATCGGTACGCTCTGGCCGACCTGAATCAGCGCCGGCGCACCTTCGCTGGCCTGAATCTGCTGAATTCCGCCGTCTCGGCTGGCAGTGCTGCGGCTGATGATGCGGGTCTGCGCGCCGTTGACCGAATAGCCTTCGTCGCCACGCCCGTTGTTTTCGTTGGTATCGACCGTGATCAGCAGGCGCTTGGGTGCGGTGTCGAGCTGCGAGAGCAAATCCTTGAGCTCTTCGATTTTGCCGGGCTCGGCCTTGACGATCAGTTGGTTGCCGTAGGCGCTGACCTGGCCGTCCTTACCGATGAAGTCCTGAGCGACTGGCAGCATGTCGGCACTGGTGTGGTACTTGAGGGGAACGATTTCTGTGGCTGCCATCACCGAAAAACTGCAGCCGAGCAGCAGGGTGGTGAGCAGGGTGCGTAGGGACATGTCCGTTATCTCCGCTTTCGAAAGGCTTGATATTGCCAGTTTGTCGGCCCGGGGTGGGGCAAGTTGAATCGTAGACAGCAAAACGCCCCGGCATCGGTCGATGGCGGGGCGTTTTGTGGTGCTCATCAAGCGTTATGCCGAATGGCGAACCATGTCGACATGCGGAATCCCGGCTTCGAGGAATTCCTCGCTGACCAGGTTGAAACCCAGGCGCTCATAGAACGCCGTGGCCTGCACCTGCGCGCTGAGCATCTGCTGCTTCAAGCCACGCGCTTCCGCTTCGGCAATCACCGCTTGCATCAGCGCATCGCCGACCTTCAGCCCGCGCCAGTCCTTCAGTACCGAAACCCGGCCAACATGCCCGTCGGGCAAAAGGCGGGCGGTGCCGATCGGAAAGTCGCCTTCGAAAGCCAGGAAATGCACCGCCGTGGCGTCATCGGCGTCCCACTCAAGCTCGGGTGGAACCGATTGTTCGGCAATGAACACCGTTTCGCGAATGCGGCGGATCTCGGCGTTGTCCTTTTGCCAGTCTGCAACACGTACGCGAATCTTATTCATCATCGGCGAACCCCAGACTGCCCTGTTTGACCAGTTCGCACAGCAGGCCGCGACCGTCTTCGTCGCTCAGCCACTCACCAAGGTTGTCGGTGTGCAGGGCGTCGGCGGAGCAGATCAGCTTCAGCAATTCACGCAGCTTGCCCGGCAGGTATCGGCTCTGGCCGCTGGCGAACAGCAGCAGATCGTCATCGACGTCCGACCACGCCAGGCGCGCGCTCGGGTTGCGGATCAGGATGGCGCCGTCTTCGAGCGCACCGAGAAGGTCTTCTTCCTCGACTTCTTCCGGGCCTACCACCAGCTCTGGATAGCGCGGCTCGGTCATGTACTGGCCGAACCAGGTCAGCAACAGGCGTTCGTCGCTCATGTGCTCGGCGAGCAGCGCTTTCAGGCGATCGAGGGCATCGTGCTGGATCTGATGTGGATCGTCGCTGACCGGTTTGGCGTCGGCGTCGGTGTAGCGCTCTTCGTCAGTCAGGAACTGGCTGAGGAAGTCGGTGAAGTGGGTCAGTACTTCAGCGGCGCTTGGAGCGCGGAAGCCGACCGAGTAGGTCATGCAGTCATCGACGGCAACGCCGCAGTGAGCCAGGCGCGGCGGCAGGTAGAGCATGTCGCCCGGTTCCAGGACCCACTCTTCGGTCTCGTGGAATTCGGCGAGGATGCGCAAGTCTGCGTGTTGCAGCAGCGGGCTTTCCGAATCGCACATCTGGCCGATTTTCCAGTTGCGCTTGCCGTGGCCTTGCAGCAGGAACACGTCGTAGTTGTCGAAATGCGGGCCGACGCTGCCACCCGGGGCGGCGAAGCTGATCATCACGTCGTCGACGCGCCAGCTCGGCAGGAAGCGGAAGTTTTCCAGCAGCTCGCTGACTTCCGGCACGAACTGATCGACCGCTTGCACCAGCAGGGTCCAGTCGCGCTCCGGCAGCTTGCTGAATTCGTCTTCGGCGAACGGGCCGCGACGCAGTTCCCAAGGTCGCTCGCCGTGCTCGATCACCAGGCGCGATTCGACTTCTTCTTCCAGGGCCAGGCCGGCGAGTTCGTCGGCGTCGATCGGGCTTTCGAAATCAGGGATCGCCTGGCGGATCAGCAGTGGTTTTTTCTGCCAGTAATCGCGCATGAATTCGCGCGCCGTAAGACCACCCAGAAGTTGAAGAGGAATATCGGGATTCATATGTAACCTATTGAAAAAAAGCATTTTTCAGACGGGAATAAAAACGCCCGGCGCGGCCGGGCGTCTCAAACGGGTCAAGCAGTCGATCAGATGCGTTTGGCTTGCGCTACAGCGTTGCCGATGTAGTTGGCCGGGGTCAGTTGCTTGAGCTCGGCTTTCGCTTCGGCCGGCATGTCCAGGCCATCGATGAAAGTCTGCAGGGCTTCAGGGCTGATGCCCTTGCCGCGAGTCAGTTCTTTCAGCTTCTCGTACGGGTTTTCGATGTTGTAGCGGCGCATCACGGTCTGGATCGGCTCGGCCAGGACTTCCCAGCAAGCGTCCAGGTCGGTAGCGATCTTGTCAGCGTTCAGTTCAAGCTTGCTGATGCCTTTGAGGCTTGCTTCGTACGCGATCACGCTGTGGGCGAAGCCGACACCGAGGTTGCGCAGCACGGTGGAGTCGGTCAGGTCGCGCTGCCAGCGGGAGATTGGCAGTTTGCTCGCCAGATGCTGGAACAGCGCGTTGGCGATGCCCAGGTTGCCTTCGGAGTTTTCGAAGTCGATCGGGTTGACCTTGTGCGGCATGGTCGACGAGCCGATTTCACCGGCGATGGTGCGCTGCTTGAAGTAACCCAGGGAGATGTAGCCCCAGATGTCACGGTCAAAGTCGATCAGGATGGTGTTGAAGCGCGCAATGGCGTCGAACAGCTCGGCGATGTAGTCGTGCGGCTCGATCTGCGTGGTGTACGGGTTGAAGGCCAGACCCAGCTCGTCTTCGATGAAGGCGCGGGCGTTGGCTTCCCAGTCGATCTGCGGATAGGCCGACAGGTGAGCGTTGTAGTTGCCGACAGCGCCGTTGATCTTGCCCAGCAGCGGAACGGCAGCGACCTGCGCGATCTGACGCTCGAGACGATAAACCACGTTCGCCAGCTCTTTGCCCAGAGTGGTCGGCGAAGCCGGCTGGCCGTGGGTGCGCGACAACATTGGCACGTCGGCGAAACGCAGGGCCAATTCGCGGATGGCGTTGGCAGTCTGGCGCATCAGCGGCAGCATCACGTCGTCACGGCCTTCGCGCAACATCAGGGCGTGGGACAGGTTGTTGATGTCCTCGCTGGTGCAGGCAAAGTGGATGAACTCGCTGACCTTGGCCAGCTCCGGCAGCTTGGCCGCCTGCTCTTTTAGCAGGTATTCGATCGCTTTTACGTCGTGGTTGGTGGTGCGCTCGATCTCTTTGACGCGCTCGGCGTGCTCGAGAGAGAAGTTCTCGGCCAGTTCATTCAGAACGGCGTTGGCTTCGGCGGAGAAGGCTGGCACTTCCGGGATGCCGGCGTGAGCGGCCAGGCGCTGGAGCCAGCGCACTTCAACCAGAACGCGGGCACGGATTAGACCGTACTCGCTGAAAATCGGGCGCAGGGCCTGGGTTTTGCCGGCGTAGCGGCCGTCAACAGGGGAAACCGCAGTGAGCGAAGAGAGCTGCATGGGGTGTTCTCGGACAGTCGGGCAACGAAATGGGGCGCGTATCATACATGAAAAAATCCGCCGGTCCGTCGCCAACTGACCGGCGTATTACGCGTTACAGCCTACAAGGCTTTTATTGCGCGGCGATTTACTCGCTGCGCATCAACGGATACAGCTCTTTGAGCAACTTGCGCCGACTCACGACCAACTGCCAGCGATGACCGCCGAGCTGACGCCACAGGCGTGCCGAGCGAATGCCGGCGAGCAGCAGGGCGCGGATCTTCGAGGCATTGCTCGGCTGCTGCAGATTGCGCATGTCGCCGTGCACCTGAATGCGTTGGCGCAACGTGCTCAGGGTGTCCTGATACAGCGCGCCGCAGGCCGCGATCACGTTTTCGTGGGCCGGGCCGAAATGCTCGACCTGCGACTGGATCTGCGGCAAACGCTTGCCGATCACATCGAGCATGTCGTCGCGTTTGGCCAGCTGTCGCTCGAGGCCAAGCATCGACAACGCGTAGCGCAGCGGTTCGCGCTGCAAGGTGCTCGGATCGCGCTCGAGGGCGCCGATCAGCGCGCGGTAACCTTCGCGCAGGTTGATATCGTCGCCGCCGTACACATCCAGGGTGTCTTTCGGGTCGCGAACCAGCAGACTGCCGAGCATGCAGCTCAGGCCGGCCTCGTTGGTCTGGCCGGTCTTGGCGATCCGGTCCACCAGCACGGCGGCGAGAAACACGCCGCCCAGCGCCGTCAGTTGCTCCTGAGTCGGGCTCATGCCTGGCCGCTCCACGGCTCGGCAACTTCGATCACGCCGCCACCGAGGCAGATTTCTCCGTCATAGAACACCACCGACTGGCCCGGCGTGACCGCGCGCTGCGGCTCATCGAACACGGCGCGATAACCGGTTGCGGTTTTTTCCAGGGTGCAGGCCTGATCGCTCTGGCGATAACGGACCTTGGCAGTCAGTCGCAACGGCTGGCTCAGATCGATCGGGTTGACCCAATAGATTTCCGAAGCGAGCAGGGCGCTGGAGAACAGCCACGGATGGTTGTTGCCCTGGCCGACGATCAGCTCGTTGGTGTCCAGATCCTTGCGCAGCACGTACCACGGCTCGTCGCCAGCGTCTTTCAGTCCGCCGATGCCCAGGCCTTGGCGCTGGCCGATGGTGTGATACATCAAGCCGTGGTGACGGCCGATGACTTCGCCTTCGGTGGTCTTGATCTCGCCCGGCTGTGCCGGCAGGTATTGCTTGAGGAAATCGCTGAAACGGCGCTCGCCGATGAAGCAGATCCCGGTGGAATCCTTCTTCTTGGCGGTCGCCAGCTCGTATTTCTCGGCAATGGCACGGACTTCCGGTTTTTCCAGCTCGCCGACCGGGAACAGGGTCTTGGCGATCTGTTCACCGCCGACGGCGTGCAGGAAGTAGCTCTGATCCTTGTTCGGATCCAGGCCCTTGAGCAGTTCGGTGCGGCCATCGATGTCGCGGCGGCGCACGTAGTGACCGGTGGCGATCAGGTCCGCGCCGAGCATCATGGCGTAGTCGAGAAACGCCTTGAACTTGATCTCGCGGTTGCACAGGATGTCCGGGTTCGGCGTGCGGCCGGCCTTGTATTCGGCCAGGAAGTGCTCGAACACGTTGTCCCAGTACTCGGCGGCGAAGTTGGCGGTGTGCAGCTTGATACCGATCTTGTCGCACACGGCCTGTGCATCCGCCAGGTCGTCCATGGCGGTGCAGTATTCCGTTCCGTCGTCTTCTTCCCAGTTCTTCATGAACAGGCCTTCCACTTCATAGCCCTGCTCGATCAGCAGGAGAGCGGAAACGGAAGAGTCCACGCCGCCGGACATGCCGACAATGACGCGCTTCTTGGATGTGTCAGAAGGGGCTGGATCACGCATAGGGATTCAATGAGTGTCTTGAAAAAGGACGCGATTCTATCAGGCTCACGCCCTCAAGGCTAAAGGGAAGGGCGGATCAGTTCGAGGCCGAAGCGATTGCCGGCCAGATAATCATCGATGCAACGGATGATCAGCTCGCTGCGCCAGTTATCGCGCTGGGCCAATAATTCGTCGCGGGTCAGCCACTTGGCGCCGACTATGCCGTCGTCCAGTTGATAATCCGGGTGGTGCTTGACGGCTTTGGCGCTGAAGCACACGCGTTGGTAAGTCACGCCGTTGCTCGGTGCGGTGTACAGATAAATGCCGATCACGGCGGTGGGTTCGACATCCCAGCCGGTTTCTTCGAGGGTTTCGCGCACGGCGGCTTCGATCAGGGTTTCGTCCGGATCCAGATGGCCGGCCGGCTGATTGAGTACGTTACGCCCGGCCTTGTGTTCCTCGACCATCAGGAAACGACCGTTGTCCTCGACGATGGTAGCGACGGTGATGTGGGGTTGCCAGTTCATGGACTGCTCTTGCTCGGGGGAGGGGCGCAAGTAAACAACAAGGCGTCGTAGTCCTCAACCGATTCATGCAGGTCTGCTTAATAAGGCATGCTCATAAAGTTTTTTGATTGAAAGCCATAACTTTCCAGGAAAGTCGAAATTTTTGAAATCTGTTCGTTCGTAAGTGCGGGTATTAATGAAATTACATTAAAGACTTGAACGTTACCCGCAAAGCAGTGCCACTCGACAAGTGCGTAGGGGTCCGCCCAAATATACCGAGATGGAATGTTCGTGCCTCCAAATCCATAAGGCGCAGATCCTGGACTTGGATTGACAATGTTGACACTCAAGTCTGTGGCGATGAGATTCTTGGGGATGGCTTGTACGTAATACCATTTATCGACGGGGTTGTGATCGTAGACATCAACTTTTCCCACTGCCCAAAATATGGGTGCCAGCAAGTCCGGGAAAGTCACTCGGGGTTTGGTTGCCAGAATCTGGGATTCGTCTGTCGCAGCCATACCACCATTTATTTTTTGATGGATCCAGCGGTAATACGCCTGATTTCCAAAAGGTAAATAAACTCTGAAACCTTGTGGCAGGCCTTTCAGAGTGTTGAAGAGTTGCATAGGGACCTGGAGGGCGGGAGGGTCAGTGCATGGTCCATCACTGATTGCCGGGTCATTCCATGAGAGAGTGTCGGCAGATGCTGAAGATATAAGTGCGGCCAATGCAAAGCTGGTGAGTAGGCTCGACGGTTTCATTTTTATCTCCTTGCGAGGTTTAAAGGTATCTGAAAAAGTTGTCTCTCAAAGTTTTTGTTGGGCTCGGATGTCTGCATCGGGGATGCAAGGTGTTGATTCGACTCGCTCGTTTTTTATTATTGATTCCGGAGTAATGGCCGGTCGGCTATTTCGGTGTTTTGTGTTATCGGGAGCGTGAGTGAGGTGGCAGATATTTTATTTTGAGTGTTCTGAGATTAGTGGCTTGCTCGAGTCTTGTGACCTGTCAACTTTGACAGTTGATTATGCTTTTTTGCGATCGTCCATTGCGACGATGTGGAATAAGGCGCTCGATTCTCGGGGGGGGTAAGTAAGACCGAAAACAAAATTTCAACCTTTTGAAAAAAACAAACCCCGGCGCATGGCCGGGGTTTGTGAAGTTCCCTTTACAACCTTATACCAGCGCAGCAATCGCCGCGTTGAGGGTTGCGCTTGGGCGCATGGCCTTACTGATCAGCTCGGCATTGGCGTGGTAGTAACCGCCGATGTCCACTGGCTTGCCTTGAACGGCATTGAGCTCGGCGACGATGGTCGCTTCGTTCTCGGTCAGGGTCTTGGCCAGAGTCGCGAACTGCGCTTGCAGTGCAGCGTCTTCAGTCTGGGCGGCCAGGGCTTGAGCCCAGTACATCGCCAGGTAGAAGTGGCTGCCGCGGTTGTCGATGTTGCCGACTTTGCGCGATGGCGACTTGTTGTTGTCCAGGAACTGGCCAGTGGCCTGGTCCAGGGTCTTGGACAGAACCAGCGCTTTCGGGTTGTTGTAGTTAACACCCAGGTGCTCGAGAGAAGCGGCCAGGGCCAGGAATTCACCCAGCGAATCCCAGCGCAGGAAGTTCTCTTCGACCAGCTGCTGCACGTGCTTGGGCGCCGAACCGCCAGCGCCGGTTTCGAACAGACCACCACCGTTCATCAGCGGCACGATCGACAGCATCTTGGCGCTGGTGCCCAGTTCCATGATCGGGAACAGGTCGGTCAGGTAGTCACGCAGTACGTTGCCGGTCACCGAGATGGTGTCCTTGCCTTCGCGGGTGCGCTGCAGGGTGTACTTCATGGCGTCGACCGGCGACATGATCTGGATGTCCAGACCGGCGGTGTCGTGATCCTTCAGGTAAGCCTGAACCTTCTCGATCACCACGCCGTCGTGGGCGCGCATCGGGTCCAGCCAGAAAATGGCCGGGGTGCTGCTTGCGCGAGCACGATTGACGGCCAGTTTGACCCAGTCCTGGATCGGCGCGTCTTTGGTCTGGCACATGCGGAAGATGTCGCCGGCTTCAACAGCCTGCTCCATCAGCAGGGTGCCTTTGCTGTCGGTCACGCGAACCACGCCGTCGGCCTTGATCTGGAAGGTCTTGTCGTGGGAACCGTATTCTTCAGCCTTTTTAGCCATCAGGCCAACGTTTGGCACGCTGCCCATGGTGGTTGGATCGAAAGCGCCATTGGCTTTGCAATCTTCGATCACGGCCTGGTAGATGGTGGCGTAGCAACGATCCGGGATCACAGCCTTGGTGTCGTGCAACTGGCCGTCGGTGCCCCACATCTTGCCGGAGTCACGGATCATGGCCGGCATCGAGGCGTCGACGATGACGTCGCTCGGCACGTGCAGGTTGGTAATGCCTTTGTCGGAGTTGACCATCGCCAGCGACGGACGAACGGCGTAGACCGCTTGAATGTCAGCTTCGATCTGGGCTTGCTGTTCGGCCGGCAGGGATTTGATGCGGGCGTACAGGTCGCCGATGCCGTTGTTCAGGTTGAAGCCGATTTCGGCCAGCACGTCGGCGTGCTTGGTCAGGGCGTCCTTGTAGAACTCGGCAACTATCTGGCCGAACATGATCGGGTCGGAGACCTTCATCATGGTGGCTTTGAGGTGAACCGACAGCAGCACGCCTTGTTGCTTGGCGCTGTCGATTTCAGCGGCGATGAACGCGCGCAGGGCCTTTTTGCTCATGACGGAGCAGTCAAGGATCTCGCCCGCCTGAACGGTGGTTTTTTCTTTCAGGACGGTCGCGGTGCCGTCTTTGGCGATCAGCTCGATCTTCACGGCGTCAGCGGCGTCGACCAGGGCAGCTTTTTCGCTGCCGTAGAAATCACCGGTGCTCATGTGAGCGACGTGGGACTTGGAGTCCTTGGCCCAGGCGCCCATTTTGTGCGGGTGCTTGCGAGCGTAGTTCTTGACCGACAGCGGAGCGCGACGGTCGGAGTTGCCTTCACGCAGGACCGGGTTCACGGCGCTGCCCTTGACCTTGTCGTAGCGCGCCTTGGCTTCTTTTTCGGCGTCGTTGGTCACGGTTTCCGGGTAGTCCGGCAGGTTGTAGCCCTGGGCTTGCAGTTCTTTGATCGCGGCTTGCAGCTGCGGAACCGAGGCGCTGATGTTCGGCAGCTTGATGATGTTGGCTTCAGGCGTAACGGCCAGGTCGCCCAGTTCGGCGAGGTGGTCGGCTACGGCTTTGTCGCCCAGTTGCTCGGGGAAGCTGGCCAGAATGCGTGCTGCAAGAGAGATATCGCGGGTTTCCACGGCGATATCGGCCGAGGCGGTGTAAGCCTCGATGATCGGCAGCAGGGAATAGGTGGCGAGGGCTGGAGCTTCGTCGGTGAAGGTATAGATGATCTTCGAGCGGGTGGGCATATTCGGATTAACTCTCTCTTCTTTGCTAAAGCGTGCGCAGAAACTCGAGGGGCGCCGGGTAAGCGCGTTCGTTCAAAGTCATCCATGAACCGAATGTCGAGAATCTTCGCGGTGATGTTGGGTGCATCAGTAGAGCGTCAAGCAGTCGGACTGCGGTAACAACCCGACCAATCAGGCGGAAAGTCTCGTGCTAGAGAGGCCAGCCGTCGTGACCCTTTGGTCAGCGGGCGGCATTATACATAGGTAGCTGGCAATCTGCCGATGGTTCATATGCAACGATTCTCGTCCATTGGTCTAAAGGTCGCAGGGCGGGGTGGGGCGTAGAGTCGCCGTGAATGCTTGAGATTGGCGCTTTTCCCTTTGCTTTCAGGCTTGTACGAAACGAGATGTGGTCGGGCCCGGAACAGAGGGTTTGCGTGTTGATTCAACTGGGTTACGCTCGAACCAAGCCAGATGTTCAATCCAAACAATGGAGTTCAGCATGGGTTACAAGAAGATTCAGGTTCCAGCCGTCGGCGACAAAATCACCGTCAACGCAGACCATTCTCTCAATGTCCCTGATAACCCGATCATTCCCTTCATCGAAGGTGACGGCATTGGCGTCGACGTCAGCCCTGTGATGATCAAAGTGGTTGATGCTGCCGTAGAAAAAGCCTACGGGGGCAAGCGCAAGATTTCCTGGATGGAGGTTTATGCTGGCGAAAAAGCAACTCAGGTTTATGACCAGGACACCTGGCTGCCCCAGGAAACCCTGGACGCCGTCAAGGATTACGTGGTTTCCATCAAAGGCCCGCTGACCACTCCGGTCGGTGGTGGTATCCGCTCCCTCAACGTTGCCCTGCGCCAACAGCTCGATCTCTATGTCTGCCTGCGCCCGGTGGTGTGGTTCGACGGCGTGCCAAGCCCGGTGAAAAAGCCTGGCGACGTCGACATGGTGATTTTCCGCGAGAACTCCGAAGACATTTATGCCGGTATCGAATGGAAGGCCGGCTCGCCTGAGGCCACCAAGGTCATCAAGTTCCTGAAAGAAGAAATGGGCGTCACCAAGATCCGTTTCGACCAGGATTGCGGTATCGGCATCAAGCCTGTTTCCAAGGAAGGCACCAAGCGTCTGGTGCGCAAGGCCCTGCAGTACGTGGTGGACAACGACCGCAAGTCGCTGACCATCGTGCACAAGGGCAACATCATGAAATTCACCGAAGGTGCCTTCAAGGACTGGGGTTACGAGGTGGCGAAGGAAGAATTCGGCGCCGAGCTGCTGGATGGCGGCCCATGGATGAAGTTCAAGAACCCGAAAACCGGCCGCGAAGTCGTCGTCAAGGACGCCATTGCCGACGCCATGCTTCAGCAGATCCTGCTGCGTCCGGCCGAATACGACGTGATCGCCACCCTCAATCTCAACGGTGACTACCTGTCCGACGCCCTGGCGGCGGAAGTGGGCGGTATCGGTATCGCGCCGGGTGCCAACCTGTCCGACACCGTGGCCATGTTCGAGGCGACCCACGGTACTGCGCCGAAATATGCCGGCAAGGACCAGGTCAACCCGGGCTCGGTGATTCTGTCGGCGGAGATGATGCTGCGTCACCTGGGCTGGACCGAGGCGGCCGACCTGATCATCAAGGGCACCAACGGCGCCATCAAGGCCAAAACCGTGACCTACGACTTCGAGCGTCTGATGGAAGGCGCCACGCTGGTATCTTCTTCGGGCTTCGGTGAGGCGATCGTCAAGCACATGTAAAAAGGCAGCTGCAACGAAACCGCCCGGCTCGAGTGATCGAGCCGGGCGGTTTGCTTTCTGGCAGGTGTCCGTGTTGCTTCAACTGGTCACTGACTGATGCTGAACAGCGGTCGAGGCGGCATCTTTTGCAGCGTCGGCATTCTGAATTTTTGTGGCATGCAGGCCTTTGGGCCCTTGCACGATCTCGAATTTGACGATTTGCCCGGCTTTGAGGGTTTTGTATCCGTCCATTTCAATGGCGGAGTAGTGGGCAAAGAAATCGATCTCTTTGCCGTCCTCGTCCTTCCCCTCGCGGGAGTCGGTGTTGATGAAACCGAACCCCTTGGCATTGTTGAACCATTTCACCTTGCCGACAGCCATGCTCAAATCCCTCTGCAACAGTCTCCATCGCTGGAGTATCATCCAATTCATCCGTAGTCGAATCCGTTAAAAAGATTGACTCCGCGGATCTTTTTTCCCCACTGTGGGTTCTATTGGTTGTAACACCGTTTTCCCGATAGTCAAGGTGACCGGGCAGTCGGAGTTGAAAACGTGTCAAGCCGCCCCCACCACTGTATTTGCACAACTGACGAACCTTTCTTTCCATGCATGCAATCAGCCAGATTCGACTAACATTCAATCAGGATCGCCCGCTTCTCCAAAAGGATCTTCCACAGGAGCACGACGACGATTCGGCAGGCGTTGCTGTTCAGGAAGCAAAGCCCGCGTTACAGGCGCCGCCGATGTACAAGGTGGTTTTGTTCAATGATGACTACACACCGATGGATTTCGTCGTCGAAGTGCTCGAGGTGTTTTTTAACCTGAATCGCGAGCTGGCGACCAAGGTCATGCTGGCCGTCCACACAGAAGGGCGGGCAGTATGTGGAGTGTTTACCCGCGACATCGCCGAGACAAAGGCCATGCAGGTCAACCAGTACGCCAGGGAAAGCCAGCATCCGCTACTCTGTGAAATCGAGAAGGACGGTTAATCGCCGACCACTTGGGTATGAGGTGAAGCTATGTTAAACCGCGAGCTCGAAGTCACCCTCAATCTTGCCTTCAAGGAGGCTCGTTCGAAGCGTCATGAATTCATGACCGTCGAACACCTGCTGCTGGCCCTATTGGACAATGAGGCTGCCGCCACTGTATTGCGTGCCTGCGGCGCAAACCTCGACAAACTCAAGCACGACCTGCAGGAGTTCATCGACTCCACCACGCCACTGATCCCCGTCCACGACGAGGATCGCGAAACCCAGCCAACCCTGGGCTTCCAGCGTGTGCTGCAACGTGCTGTCTTTCATGTGCAGAGCTCGGGCAAGCGCGAAGTGACCGGCGCCAACGTGCTGGTTGCAATCTTCAGTGAGCAAGAGAGTCAGGCGGTGTTCCTGCTGAAACAGCAGAGCGTTGCACGCATTGATGTCGTCAATTACATCGCTCACGGCATTTCCAAAGTGCCGGGGCATGGCGATCACTCTGAAGGTGAACAAGATATGCAGGACGACGAGGGCGGTGAGTCTTCTTCTTCAGGCAATCCGCTGGATGCGTATGCCAGCAATCTCAACGAACTCGCGCGCCAGGGCCGGATCGATCCGCTGGTTGGGCGTGAAACGGAAGTCGAGCGTGTGGCGCAGATTCTCGCGCGCCGTCGCAAGAACAATCCGCTGCTGGTAGGCGAGGCGGGCGTGGGTAAAACCGCGATTGCCGAAGGCCTGGCCAAGCGCATCGTCGACAATCAGGTGCCGGACCTGCTGGCCAACAGCGTCGTTTATTCCCTTGATCTGGGTGCTTTGCTCGCGGGCACCAAGTATCGCGGTGATTTCGAGAAGCGCTTCAAGGCGTTGCTCAGCGAACTGAAAAAACGTCCGCAGGCGATCCTGTTCATCGACGAAATCCACACCATTATCGGTGCGGGTGCTGCGTCCGGTGGCGTGATGGATGCCTCGAACCTGCTCAAGCCGCTGCTGTCGTCTGGCGACATTCGCTGCATCGGCTCGACCACGTTCCAGGAATTCCGTGGCATTTTCGAAAAAGACCGTGCTCTGGCACGGCGCTTCCAGAAGGTCGACGTCGTCGAGCCGTCGGTGGAAGACACCATCGGTATCCTGCGTGGCCTGAAAGGTCGTTTCGAACAGCACCACAACATCGAATACAGCGATGAGTCGCTGCGCGCCGCTGCGGAACTGGCTTCGCGCTACATCAATGACCGGCACATGCCGGACAAGGCCATCGATGTGATCGACGAGGCTGGCGCTTTCCAGCGTCTGCAACCGGTCGAGAAGCGTGTGAAGCGCATCGAAGTGTCTGAGGTCGAGGACATCGTGGCGAAAATCGCGCGGATTCCGCCGAAGCATGTCACCAGCTCCGACAAGGAACTGCTGCGCAACCTCGAGCGTGACCTGAAACTGACGGTGTTCGGTCAGGACGCGGCGATCGATTCGCTGTCGACCGCGATCAAACTGTCCCGTGCCGGTCTCAAGTCGCCTGACAAGCCTGTCGGTTCGTTCCTGTTTGCAGGTCCGACCGGTGTCGGTAAAACCGAAGCCGCGCGTCAACTGGCCAAGGCGTTGGGCATTGAGCTGGTTCGCTTCGACATGTCCGAGTACATGGAGCGCCACACCGTATCGCGTCTGATCGGTGCACCTCCGGGTTATGTCGGTTTCGACCAGGGCGGTCTGTTGACCGAGGCGATCACCAAGCAACCACATTGCGTATTGCTGCTCGATGAAATCGAGAAGGCGCATCCGGAAGTCTTCAACCTGCTGCTGCAGGTGATGGACCACGGTACGCTGACCGACAACAACGGGCGCAAGGCGGATTTCCGCAACGTGATCGTGATCATGACCACCAACGCCGGTGCTGAAACGGCGGCGCGTGCTTCGATCGGTTTCACCCATCAGGACCACTCGTCCGATGCGATGGAAGTGATCAAGAAGAGCTTCACGCCGGAATTCCGCAACCGCCTGGATACCATCATTCAGTTTGGTCGCCTCAGTCATGAGGTCATCAAAAGCGTGGTGGACAAGTTCCTCACCGAGCTTCAGGCGCAGCTGGAAGACAAGCGTGTGCTTCTGGAAGTTACCGATGCGGCGCGCAGCTGGCTGGCGGCCGGTGGTTACGATTCGGCCATGGGCGCTCGTCCGATGGCGCGTCTGATCCAGGACAAGATCAAGCGTCCGCTGGCGGAGGAGATTCTGTTTGGCGAACTGGCCGAGCATGGCGGTGTGGTTCACATCGACATCAAGGATGGTGAGCTGACGTTTGACTTCGAGACTACTGCGGAAATGGCCTGATGGTTGTTGGTCTGTTGTAAAGCGAAAGGCGCCTTTTGGTGCCTTTTTGCTGTCTGCGGTTTTGGGTGTATAGCCGTTACCGCAGCAACGGATATACACCCAAACTCAAAAAACGCACAGACAAAAACGCCCGGCATTAAGCCGGGCGTTCTGTATTGACTTGATTAGCGAGCGCGGTAAGTAATACGCCCTTTGCTCAAGTCATAGGGCGTCAGCTCGACGCGCACTTTGTCACCGGTAAGAATACGAATGTAGTTCTTGCGCATCTTGCCGGAGATATGCGCGGTTACGACGTGCCCATTTTCCAATTCCACGCGAAACATGGTGTTTGGCAGGGTGTCGACGACAGTGCCTTCCATTTCGAAGCTGTCTTCTTTCGACATGCAGTAAAGCCCTCGGTGTCCAGTGAATGGCCCGGTGCAACTGCGCCAGGCAAAAGCGGCGTGCATTGTGCCCGAAAAATGGGGTTTACGCCAAGGGGTTTAGGGTTTGCGTTTAGTTCAGGATGACCCAGCGCTGGTTGATCAGCAGTTCGATAGGCCGATATTGGGTCTTGTAGTTCATCTTTTTGCAGTTTTTGATCCAGTAGCCAAGGTACACCGCCTCAAGCCCCAGGCGCCGGGCTTCGGCGATTTGCCAGAGGATCGCGTAGCGCCCCAGGCTGCGGCGTTCTTCCTGCGGTTCGTAGAAGGTATAGACCGCCGACAGTCCGTTGGGCAGCAGATCGGTCACGGCAACCGCCAGTAACCGTCCGTCGAGCCGGAACTCGTAAAAGCGTGAGAAGGGCAGGTCGCGTACCAGAAAAGTCGAGAATTGATCCCGGCTCGGCGGGTACATGTCGCCGTCGGCGTGGCGCTGTTCGATGTAGCGCTGATAGAGGTCGAAGTATTCTTCGCTGAATGCCGGCTTGACCGGGCGCACCTGCAAATCGATGTTGCGTTTGAAAATGCGTTTTTGCTGACGGTTGGGGGTGAACTGCGCCACCGGGATGCGCGCCGGCACGCAAGCATTGCAATTCTGGCAATGCGGGCGGTACAGATGGTCGCCGCTGCGACGAAAGCCCATTTCTGACAGGTCTGCGTAGACATGCACATCCATGGGCTGGCTCGGGTCGAGAAACAGGGTCGTCGCCTGTTCCTCGGGCAGATAACTGCAAGAGTGAGGCTGAGTGGCATAAAACTTCAACCGCGCCAACTCGGTCATGATCAACCCTCAAGGGTAAGCTGGTGAAATTAAGTGTAAGCCACGCGCGCAAAAGTCGCTCAGCAAACCCAGGTTGCATGATTGGGTTGGTCGAGGTGCCGGGCCAGGTATTCGGCGAATGTCTGCCGTGAAATGGCCCGGGCGCCGAGGCTGTGCAGGTGATCGGTAGGCATCTGGCAGTCAATCAATACGAAACCCGCTTCTTTCAGATGTTGCACCAGCGTCGCAAAACCGTACTTGGAGGCATTGTCCGCGCGGCTGAACATCGACTCACCGAAGAACAGTTGCCCCATCGCCAGACCGTACAGGCCGCCGACCAGTTCGCCCTCATCCCAGACTTCCACTGAATGAGCAAAGCCGCGTCGATGCAATTCGACATAAGCGTCCTGCATCGCTTCGGTGATCCAGGTGCCGTCGGCGTAATCCCGGGGAGCGGCACAGGCACGGATTACCGCTTCGAAATCCTGATCGAAGGTCACTTGATAACGCTGTTTGCGCATCAATTTTCCGAGGCTGCGCGAGACGTGCAGTTCGTCGGGAAAAAGTACGGTGCGCGGATCCGGCGACCACCAGAGAATCGGCTGACCTTCGGAAAACCATGGAAAGCAGCCGTGGCGATACGCCTGGATCAGGCGATCGGCGGACAGGTCGCCACCGGCCGCCAGCAATCCGTTGGGATCGCGCATGGCCTTATCCAGTGGCGGGAAAGTCAGTGAATTGCGTTGTAACCAAGTCAGCATGGCGTCCGGGCTTGCAGAAGGGGAGGGCGGTGGGCGCTGGGCCCGCGGTAAAGTGTGCCGGGAAATGACGCGAATGTCCTCCGTTGCAGTGGGATGATTGGGCTGCTGCAACTTGAGCATCCGGATGCGGTCGTAATCGGGCGCAACACCGCTGCGGGCAAGGTGACCGATGCCAATGTGTGGCGCTCAGGGGGGATGAGGCGCGAATGCTTCGCTACGTTCATCAAATACACCTCATAAGCCTTTGTCACAAAAGACAATGCATGCTCAAATTGAACGCCGGGCCTTGTGCCTTTGGCTATGCTTGAACCAGGGGCCGCGAAGCATGGCGTCGAACGCGCAAACCCGTACAATGCCGGGCTGTTACAGAATATTCGCCGCGTGCCGTGTTTATAAAAGGCGGGGCGCAGTGTTAAAAGTAGTCTCCGTTGCGCCCGTCATTTTTTTACCTGCCTGGATCGGGCAGTTTTTTATCGTCATTCAATAGATGGACGCGCCTCTGGCGCAGGAAAAGAAGCGTTTTGAAGAAATCCACGGAAGCACCAAAAACAGTCGTTCCGCTCTGGCGTCAACAGTTGCACTACCGGCTCAAGGAAGGTGCATTGATCGCCATCGGCGCCTTGTGCCTGTTCCTGATGATGGCGTTGCTGACTTACGGCAAGGACGATCCAGGCTGGAGCCACAACAGCAAGATCGACGATGTGCAGAACTTCGGCGGTCCGGCCGGCTCCTACAGCGCCGACATCCTGTTCATGGTGCTGGGTTACTTCGCGTATATCTTCCCGTTGCTGCTGGCGATCAAGGCGTATCAGATCTTCCGTCAGCGTCACGAGCCATGGCAGTGGAGCGGCTGGCTGTTTTCCTGGCGCCTGATTGGCCTGGTGTTCCTGGTGTTGTCCGGCGCCGCGCTGGCGCACATCCACTTCCACGCGGCCACTGGTTTGCCCGCTGGTGCCGGCGGTGCGCTGGGTGAAAGCCTCGGTGACCTGGCCCGCAATGCTCTGAACATACAGGGCAGCACTTTGCTGTTTATCGCGCTGTTCCTGTTCGGGCTGACGGTGTTCACTGACCTGTCGTGGTTCAAGGTGATGGACATCACCGGCAAGATCACCCTCGACCTGTTCGAACTGTTCCAGGGCGCGGTCAACCGCTGGTGGTCGGCGCGTACCGAGCGCAAGCAACTGGTCGCGCAATTGCGTGAAGTCGACGATCGAGTGCATGACGTGGTTGCACCGACCGTCACCGACAAGCGCGAGCAGGCCAAGGTCAAGGAGCGTCTGATCGAGCGCGAGCAGGCCCTGAGCAAGCACATGTCCGAGCGCGAGAAACAGGTGCCGCCGGTCATCGCCCCGGCCCCGGTCAAGGCGCCGGAGCCGAGCAAGCGCGTGCAGAAAGAGAAACAGGTGCCGTTGTTTGTCGACAGCGCCGTCGAAGGCACCTTGCCACCGATCTCGATTCTCGACCCTGCGGAAAAGAAACAACTCAATTATTCGCCCGAATCCCTGGCGGCGGTCGGCCACTTGCTGGAGATCAAGCTCAAGGAATTCGGCGTCGAAGTCACCGTGGATTCCATCCATCCCGGCCCGGTCATTACCCGTTACGAAATCCAGCCTGCTGCAGGCGTGAAGGTCAGCCGTATCGCCAACCTGGCGAAAGACCTTGCACGTTCGCTGGCCGTGACCAGCGTCCGGGTGGTGGAAGTGATTCCTGGCAAGACCACGGTCGGTATCGAAATTCCCAACGAAGACCGACAGATCGTGCGCTTCTCAGAAGTGCTGTCGACATCCGAATACGACAACTTCAAGTCGCCGGTCACTCTGGCCCTGGGCCACGACATCGGCGGCAAGCCGGTCATCACCGACCTGGCGAAGATGCCGCACTTGCTGGTAGCCGGTACCACCGGTTCCGGTAAGTCGGTGGGCGTGAACGCGATGATTCTGTCGATCCTGTTCAAGTCCGGCCCGGACGACGCCAAGCTGATCATGATCGACCCGAAAATGCTTGAACTGTCGATCTACGAAGGCATTCCGCACCTGCTGTGCCCGGTCGTGACCGACATGAAGGACGCCGCCAACGCCCTGCGCTGGAGCGTTGCCGAGATGGAGCGTCGCTACAAGCTGATGGCGAAGATGGGCGTGCGAAACCTGTCCGGCTTCAACGCCAAGGTCAAGGAAGCCCAGGACGCCGGCGAACCGCTGAGCGATCCGCTGTACAAACGCGAAAGCATCCACGACGAAGCGCCGCTGTTGCAGAAGCTGCCGACCATCGTTGTGGTCGTGGACGAGTTTGCCGACATGATGATGATCGTCGGCAAGAAGGTAGAAGAACTGATCGCCCGTATCGCCCAGAAAGCGCGTGCGGCCGGTATCCACCTGATCCTCGCGACCCAGCGGCCGTCGGTGGACGTGATCACGGGTCTGATCAAGGCCAACATCCCGACGCGGATGGCGTTCCAGGTATCGAGCAAGATCGACTCCCGAACCATCATCGACCAGGGCGGCGCCGAACAATTGCTTGGTCACGGTGACATGCTCTACATGCCGCCGGGCACCAGTCTGCCGATCCGGGTTCATGGCGCATTCGTGTCCGACGATGAAGTTCACCGGGTGGTAGAAGCCTGGAAACTGCGCGGCGCACCGGAATACAACGACGACATCCTCAACGGTGTCGAGGAGGCGGGCAGTGGTTTCGAAGGCAGCAGCGGCGGCGGAGACGGCGACGATCCGGAAGCCGACGCGCTGTACGACGAAGCCGTGCAGTTCGTACTGGAAAGTCGCCGCGCCTCCATCTCCGCTGTGCAGCGCAAGCTGAAGATCGGTTACAACCGTGCCGCGCGCATGATCGAAGCCATGGAAATGGCCGGGGTCGTGACGTCCATGAACACCAACGGTTCCCGCGAAGTTCTGGCCCCTGGCCCGGTACGCGACTGATTCGATACCCTGATCCAAATGCAATGGACGGTGCATGAAGCGCCGTCCACTTTCCCACGAGTATTCAAGAGGACTCCCATGCGTCTTATCCGCATGTTGCTGCCGGTACTGGCTCTGACCACCCTCACGGCTCACGCCGATGACAAGGATGTGGCTCGCCTGACCCAATTGCTCGAAACATCCAAGACTCTGACTGCCAACTTTTCCCAACTGACCCTCGACGGCAGTGGCACCCAGTTGCAGGAAACCACCGGCGACATGACCCTGCAGCGTCCGGGCCTGTTCTACTGGCACACCAATGCGCCAGCCGAGCAGACCATGGTGTCCGACGGCAAGAAAGTCACCCTGTGGGACCCGGATCTGGAACAGGCCACCATCAAGAAGCTCGATGAGCGCCTGACTCAGACTCCAGCCCTGTTGCTGTCCGGCGACGTATCGAAGATCAGCCAGAGCTTCGACATCACCGCCAAAGAGGCCGGTGGCGTGATCGACTTCACCCTGAAGCCGAAAACCAAGGACACCCTGTTCGACAGCCTGCGCCTGTCGTTCCGCAACGGTCTGGTCAATGACATGCAACTGATCGACAGCGTCGGCCAGCGCACCAACATCCTGTTTACCGGTGTGAAGGCCAACGAAGCGGTCCCGGCATCGAAGTTCAAGTTCGACATCCCGAAGGGTGCCGATGTGATCCAGGAATAAACACAGAGGTTTCAACGGTTCGTGATGGATCTGTTTCGCAGTGCACCGATTGCCCAGCCACTGGCCGCCCGTTTGCGGGCGACCAATCTGGATGAGTACGTCGGTCAGGAACACGTGCTCGCTCGCGGCAAGCCTTTGCGCGAAGCACTGGAGCAGGGTGCCCTGCATTCGATGATCTTCTGGGGCCCGCCAGGCGTGGGCAAAACCACGCTGGCGCGGTTGCTGGCGGAAGTCTCGGATGCGCACTTCGAAACGGTCTCGGCAGTTCTGGCCGGGGTCAAGGAGATCCGTCAGGCGGTGGAAATTGCCAAGCAGCAGGCCGGCCAGTACGGCAAGCGCACGATTCTGTTTGTCGATGAAGTGCACCGCTTCAACAAGTCTCAACAGGACGCCTTCCTGCCGTACGTTGAAGACGGCACGCTGATCTTCATTGGCGCCACCACCGAAAACCCTTCTTTCGAACTGAACAATGCATTGCTGTCGCGGGCGCGGGTCTACGTGCTCAAGAGCCTCGACGAAGCGGCGTTGCGCAAACTGGTGCATCGCGCGCTGACCGAAGAGCGTGGTCTGGGCAAGCGTCATCTGACCCTCAGCGATGAAGGCTTCCAGATGTTGCTGTCCGCCGCCGATGGCGATGGCCGGCGCCTGCTGAACCTGCTGGAAAATGCCTCGGACCTGGCCGAAGACCACAGCGAAATGGGTACCGAGTTGCTGCAGAGCCTGCTCGGCGACACTCGCCGGCGTTTCGACAAGGGCGGCGAAGCGTTCTACGACCAGATTTCCGCGCTGCACAAGTCAGTGCGCGGTTCCAATCCTGACGGCGCGTTGTACTGGTTTGCGCGAATGATCGATGGCGGCTGCGATCCGCTTTACCTGGCCCGGCGCGTAGTGCGCATGGCCAGTGAAGATATCGGCAACGCCGATCCTCGCGCCCTGAGCCTGTGCCTGGCCGCGTGGGAAGTGCAGGAACGTCTTGGCAGCCCGGAAGGTGAGTTGGCCGTGGCCCAGGCCATCACCTATCTGGCGTGTGCGCCGAAAAGCAACGCGGTGTACATGGGCTTCAAGACCGCGCTGCGCGCCGCCGCCGAGCATGGTTCACTGGAAGTGCCGCTGCACCTGCGCAATGCGCCGACCAAATTGATGAAGCAATTGGGCTACGGCGACGAATATCGTTACGCCCACGACGAACCGGATGCTTACGCGGCCGGCGAAGACTATTTCCCGGAAGAACTCGACCCGATTCCGTTCTACCAACCGGTGCCCCGTGGCCTGGAGTTGAAGATCGGCGAAAAGCTCAATCATCTCGCCCAACTTGATCGTTTAAGCCCCCGGCAGCGGAGAAAATAGTGGTTCCATTGATCGTTGCAGTCTCCGTCGGCGGGATGGCCGGCACCTTGTTGCGCTTCGCCACCGGCAATTGGGTCAACGCCAATTGGCCGCGGCACTTCTATACCGCGACGCTGGCCGTTAATATCGTGGGCTGCCTGCTGATTGGCGTGTTGTACGGCCTGTTTTTGATACGCCCGGAAGTGCCGATCGAGGTACGTGCCGGGTTGCTGGTCGGCTTCCTCGGGGGGCTGACGACTTTTTCATCCTTTTCACTGGATACGGTGCGCCTGCTGGAAAGCGGGCAGGTGCCGCTGGCCCTGGGCTATGCGGCCATCAGCGTATTCGGCGGGCTGCTCGCGACCTGGGCCGGCCTGTCCCTGACCAAACTTTGATAACGAGAAACCGACATGCTCGATCCCAAACTGTTACGTAGCAACCTTCAGGACGTAGCGGACCGCCTGGCTTCCCGTGGCTTTGCCCTGGATGTCGCGCGCATCGAAGCGCTGGAAGAACAGCGCAAGACTGTCCAGACCCGCACCGAAGCACTGCAGGCTGAGCGTAACGCGCGTTCCAAATCCATCGGTCAGGCCAAGCAGCGCGGCGAAGACATTGCGCCGCTGATGGCGGACGTCGAGCGCATGGCGGGCGAACTGAGCGCCGGCAAAGTCGAACTGGACGCGATCCAGACCGAACTGGATTCGATCCTGCTGGGCATCCCGAACCTGCCGCACGAATCGGTACCGGTCGGCGAGGACGAAGACGGCAACGTCGAAGTCCGTCGCTGGGGCACTCCGACCGCTTTCGATTTCCCGGTTCAGGACCACGTGGCCCTGGGCGAGAAGTTCGGCTGGCTCGACTTCGAAACCGCCGCCAAGCTGTCTGGCGCCCGTTTCGCCCTGCTGCGCGGCCCGATTGCCCGTCTGCATCGCGCGCTGGCGCAGTTCA
This sequence comes from Pseudomonas sp. B15(2017), assembly GCF_002113215.1. Taxonomy (NCBI): domain Bacteria; kingdom Pseudomonadati; phylum Pseudomonadota; class Gammaproteobacteria; order Pseudomonadales; family Pseudomonadaceae; genus Pseudomonas; species Pseudomonas sp. B15(2017). The sequence goes on along the minus strand of NZ_NEJZ01000010.1, from coordinate 50,150 downwards.
TGATCAACCTGCACGTCACCGAGCACGGCTATGAAGAGGCCTACACGCCTTATCTGGTTCAGGCCCCGGCGCTGCAAGGTACCGGTCAACTGCCGAAGTTCGAAGAGGACCTGTTCAAGATCGGTCGTGAAGGCGAAGCCGATCTGTATCTGATCCCGACCGCCGAAGTGTCTCTGACCAACATCGTCGCCGGTGAAATCGTCGATTCGAAACAGCTGCCGATCAAATTCGTCGCCCACACTCCGTGCTTCCGCAGCGAAGCCGGCGCGTCGGGTCGTGACACCCGCGGCATGATCCGTCAGCACCAGTTCGACAAGGTCGAGATGGTCCAGATCGTCGAGCCGTCGAAGTCGATGGAAGCGCTGGAAGGCCTGACCGCCAACGCCGAGAAGGTCTTGCAACTGCTGGGTCTGCCATACCGTACCCTGGCGCTGTGCACCGGCGACATGGGCTTCAGCGCGGTCAAGACTTACGACCTGGAAGTGTGGATTCCGAGCCAGGACAAATACCGCGAAATCTCGTCGTGCTCCAACTGCGGCGACTTCCAGGCCCGCCGCATGCAGGCGCGTTTCCGCAACCCGGAAACCGGCAAGCCTGAGCTGGTGCACACCCTGAACGGTTCCGGCCTGGCGGTCGGTCGTACTCTGGTGGCCGTGCTGGAAAACTACCAGCAGGCCGACGGTTCGATCCGTGTGCCGGACGTGCTGAAGCCGTACATGGGTGGCCTTGAGGTCATCGGCTAAATGAAATATCTGCCGCTGTTTCACAACCTGCGCGGCAGTCGTGTGTTGGTTGTCGGTGGGGGGGAGATTGCCTTGCGCAAGTCCCGCCTGCTGGCCGATGCCGGTGCGCTGCTGCGGGTGGTTGCACCTGAAATCGAAGCGCAACTGCGCGAACTGGTTGCCGCCAGCGGTGGCGAATGCCTGCTGCGTGGCTACGCCGAAACGGATCTGGACGGTTGCGGGCTGATCATTGCCTCCACCGATGACGAAGCGTTGAACGCGCAGGTCTCCGCCGATGCTCATCGGCGTTGCGTACCGGTCAATGTGGTGGATGCGCCAGCGTTGTGCAGCGTGATCTTCCCGGCAATTGTCGATCGTTCGCCGCTGATCATCGCGGTCTCCAGTGGCGGCGATGCGCCGGTGCTGGCCCGGTTGATCCGCGCCAAGATCGAAACCTGGATTCCTTCGACCTACGGCCATCTGGCCGGTCTGGCCGCACGGTTTCGCGATCAGGTCAAAGGCCTGTTTCCCGATGTGCAGCAACGTCGCGGTTTTTGGGAGGACGTGTTCCAGGGGCCGATTGCCGATCGCCAGCTGGCTGGGCAGGGCGCCGAGGCCGAGCGTCTGTTGCAGGCGAAAATCGACGGCGAAGCGAGCGTAACCACCGGCGAGGTTTATCTGGTGGGCGCAGGGCCGGGCGATCCGGATCTGCTGACCTTCCGCGCCTTGCGTCTGATGCAGCAAGCCGATGTGGTGCTGTACGACCGCTTGGTGGCTCCGGCGATTCTTGAGCTTTGCCGCCGCGATGCCGAGCGGGTCTACGTCGGCAAGCGACGCGCCGATCACGCCGTGCCGCAGGATCAGATCAACCAGCAACTGGTGAATCTGGCCAAGGCCGGCAAGCGCGTGGTGCGGTTGAAGGGCGGGGATCCGTTCATCTTCGGCCGTGGCGGCGAAGAGATCGAGGAACTGGCGGCCCATGGCATCCCGTTCCAGGTGGTGCCGGGCATCACGGCGGCCAGCGGTTGCGCGGCGTATGCCGGGATTCCTCTGACTCATCGCGATTACGCGCAGTCGGTGCGTTTCGTCACCGGCCACCTGAAGGACGGTTCCAGCGATCTGCCATGGGCCGACCTCGTCGCGCCGGCGCAGACGCTGGTGTTCTACATGGGCCTGGTGGGGTTGCCGATCATTTGCGAGCAGTTGATCAAGCATGGTCGTGCAGCCGAAACGCCGGCCGCGCTGATCCAGCAGGGCACCACGGTCAATCAGCGGGTCTTCACCGGCACGTTGGCCGACCTGCCGCGTCTGGTGGCGGAGCATGAAGTGCATGCGCCGACGCTGGTGATCGTCGGCGAAGTGGTGCAACTGCGCGAGAAACTGGCCTGGTTCGAGGGCGCTCAGGGTCAAATCTGACGACTCTGAAGGGATTGTTCCCACGCTGTGGGAACAATCCTGCTTTCAACCTCTGCGCCAGATCCCTTTCCCGCTCAACCGGTTCCGGTCATGGGCAACAGTGAAATCCTGCTTCGGCCCCTTCGGCACAACTCCGGTCGGGTTGATGGTCTTGTGGCTGCCGTAGTAGTGATTCTTGATGTGCTGGAAATCCACGGTCTCGGCAATGCCCGGCCACTGGTACATCTCCCGCAGCCAGTTCGACAGGTTCGGATAATCGCTGATCCGCCGCAGATTGCATTTGAAGTGCCCGTGGTACACCGCGTCGAAACGAATCACCGTGGTGAACAGACGCACGTCCGCCTCAGTCAGGTATTCGCCCGTCAGATAACGGTTGGCGCCCAGAACCTGCTCCAGATGATCCAGTTCGGCAAACACATCGTCGAACGCCTCTTCATAGGCTTTTTGCGAGGTGGCGAACCCGGCGCGATACACGCCGTTGTTCACGGCAGGGTAGATCCGCTCGTTCAGCGCATCGATCTCGCCGCGCAATGGCGCCGGATAGAAGTCCAGATCGTTGCCGGTCAAGTCATCGAAGGCACTGTTGAACATGCGGATGATCTCCGCCGATTCGTTGCTGACGATACGTTTCAGTTTCTTGTCCCATAGCACCGGTACGGTGACGCGGCCGGTGTAGTCGGCGGTGTCGGCGGTGTAGCGCTGATGCATGAAATCGAAGTGGTCGAGTTTGTCGCCGGTCGAACCGAGGTTCTGGTCGAAGGTCCAGCCGTTTTCCAGCATCAGCCAGCTGACGACTGACACGTCGATCAGGCTTTCCAGGCCCTTGAGCTTGCGCAGGATCAGCGTGCGATGAGCCCATGGACACGCCAGGGAGACGTAAAGGTGATAACGCCCGGCTTCGGCGGCAAAACCGCCTTCACCGCTCGGGCCCGGCTCGCCGTTGCGAGTGACCCAATTGCGGCGTTGCGCCTGTTCACGCTGGAACGCGCCGTCCTTGCTGCTTTCGTACCACTTGTCCTGCCAGCGGCCGTCGACGAGTAAACCCATGATCAAGACTCCATAAACCAATATTCGTTGGAGCCGAGTCTATTCCGATGAGTTCGAACAAAAAGCGCAAAGATCGGGCGTTAATGATCGGTTAAATCGATTTGTCCCGCGCAGCCCAGTATTTCTCGGCGGTTTCGAAAGCCTGTTCACGGGAGTGGCCAAGGCCACGAAGTGCCAGCGCCATGGTCGAAATCAGCGCCATTTGCGGGTAGCTGTCGACCACATCGCCGCGCCAGACCGCCTTCAGATGCTCGACATCCAGCGACGCCGGTTTGACATGACGCTGCGTCGACAGTTGCGGCCATTCCTCGTCCCAGCTCTCGCCGCCGGTGGTGCCGTACAAGTGACTGTCGGCATCCGGGTTGATCTCGATTTCGCCGCCGTCACCCTTGATCACGATCGCCGTGTCACCGAGCAGGCCGCAGGCATCGCGATGCACCGCTTGGTAGCCGGGGTGGAAAATACTCTGCAGGCCGCAACGCGCGCCCAGTGGATTGAGGATTCGCGCCAGCGAATGGATCGGCGAGCGCAGACCCAGGGTATTGCGCAGGTCGATCATCCTTTGCAGCTGCGGCGCCCAGTCCACCAGTGGCATGAACGCCAGGCCACCGTTATCCAGCGCCGCACCGACTTGCTGCCAGTTGCGGCACAGCGGAATGTTCAGCTCACCGAGCAACTGTTCGGAATACAAACGCCCGGCGGTGTGGGCGCCACCCCCGTGCATGAAGATGCGCACGCCGTTCTGCGCCAGGCACTTGGCAGCCAGCAGATACCACGGCAGGTGACGCTTCTTGCCTGCGTAGGTCGGCCAGTCCAGATCGACGTCCAGTGCCGGTGCCTGCAAGCGTTCACGCAGAGCTTCGGTGAAGCCGGCCATTTCCTCGGCGCTTTCTTCCTTGTGCCGCAGCAACATCAGGAACGCGCCGAGCTGGGTTTCCTCGACCGCTTCATCGAGCACCATGCCCATGGCTTGCCGGGCTTCCTCGCGGGTCAGGTCTCGGGCGCCGCGCTTGCCCTTGCCGAGGATACGCACGAACTGGGCGAACGGATGCTCGGCGGGCGTTTCGAGGGTCAGCGCTGGATAGTCGGTCATAGGCAATTCGTCGGTTTGGGCAGGCCCGCCAGTTTCGCGGCGAGTTTGGCAGGGGTGCCTTTGAACAGTCGGTTCAGGTGCAGGCTGTTGCCTTTCTCCGCGCCGAGTTTGAGCGCGGTGTACTTGATCAGCGGCCGGGTGGCCGGGGAGAGCTGGAATTCGGCATAGAAGCTGCGCAGCAGCTCGAGGACTTCCCAGTGTTCCGGGCTCAGTTCGATGTCTTCGGCAGCGGCGAGGGCGCTGGCGACTTCGGCCGACCAGTCGTTGAGGTCGACCAGAAAGCCGTCCTTGTCCAGTTCAATGGCGCGAGCGCCGACGGTCAGCGCACTCATAGCCAGCTGTTGACCTTGGCGTGGTGGATCGACAGCTCGACGAAGGCCGGGTAATCGATGGCTTCGGCCCAGTCCGGAACCTGCACGGCGCGGGCTTGCGCATCTTCGGCCAGCACGAACAATTTCACCTTGCGGAATTCCAGCGCACTGAACGGCGCAGTGCCGGGTTGTAGCGCATAAGCGGCATCGCCACACAGCAACAACGCATCGCTGGCACCCAGCAGACGCAGGCAACTGGTCAGGCGTTCGTCGCCGAACGGGGAATGGGACAACACATGCAGAGTCGACATCAGAGGGTGATCACCTGGTCGTAACGGTCAATGAGGGCGGTGATTTGCTCGGCGGCCAAAGGCTGCGCCTCGTCCAGCGAACGATTGACGAGGCCGCGAGCACTGGCGCTGTCGGCGCAGTAGAACAGCTCTTCGACACCGAACATCGGCAATGCTTGCAGGTTGGCGCTCAGGTCTTTCTGTTGCAGGGCCTTGGCATTCTGCCCGGCGGCGAGTTGCAACACACCGTCGTCGAGAAACAGCAGGCCGATCGGCAGATCGAACGCGCCACCGGCCAGCACGATGTCCAGCGCTTCGCGGGCGCCGGGGCCGGACCACGGCGATTGACGGCTGATAATCAGAAGGGACTTGGCCATGTCATGCGCCTCCGAAACAGATCAGGCGGTCGGCATCCTGCACCGCGTCATGCAACTGACCGAGGCCGGACAATTCCCACGGTGCGCTGACTGCCACGGCATCACGCTGATAACGTCCGGCTTCCTCGGCATTCAACACGCCACGGCGCAGGGCCGCGGCGATGCACACCACGCCGTCGAGGTTTTGTTCGGTGATGAAGGTTCGCCACTGCTTGGGCAGGTCCAGTTCGTCCTGCGGCGTGACTACGGCGTCGGACGCGTTGTGGACCCCGTCCTGATAGAAAAACAGCCGGACAATCTCATGCCCGCCGGCCAGCGCAGCCTGGGCGAACAGCAGGGCGCGGCGCGAGGACGGCGCATGGGCGGCGGAAAACAGCGCAATGGCGAACTTCATGACGGACTCGATCAGCAAAACTGCGGCCATGATAAAGCTTTCTCGGCGGGGCGGCGAAGTCGATGTTTCCCGCGCCCGTCTCGATGCGAACAGGAGGTTGTCAGCGCGGCATGTAGCCCAACTGCCAGCGCCGCGGAATTTTCAGGGTCAGCAGCCCCAGAACGCCAGCAAACAGTGCGCTGACCAACATCGCCTTGAGCCCCAGATGATGTTCCAGCACCGCCCCCAGAATGGCCCCGACCAGCATCCCGCTCCACGGCACCAGTTGCACCCGCCAGCCACTTCGCCGTTCGCCTAGCACCCACCGCCCCAATCCCCGGCCGAATCGTGACAGTGCGCCGGTGACATACGTCAGCCCGACCGGCAGACCGTTCACTTCTTCCACCGCCGCGTTGAGCATGCCCATCGCAATAATCGCCGCCAGCAGGGCCGGCAGTTGCGTGTCAAAGGGCCAGGCTGCCAAACAGAGCAGAGCGGCGATGGACAGCAGCAATGGCAGCGCCCGTCGTCCACCCAGTCGGCTGACCACGACACCCAGGGCATTGCCGACAATGAACGTCGCCACCAGCAGGATCAGCCTCAATGTCAGTCCGCTGTCACCCTCGCTGATCGCCACTGCCAGTCGCGTTGTGTTGCCGCTCATGAAGGAAACGAAATCGCCGCTGGCCATGAAGCCGATGGCGTCGGTCATGCCGGCCAATACCGACAGACAGGCAACCAGCGCCAGGCCAACACGGCCGCGCCATTTCTGTATGTGAAGGTGTCCGGGGCTGGCGCGGTGGGTCGAGGTGGAAGGCAGCATCGAGGCAGCATCCTTGTGCAGGGGTTACGGTTCTATGCCATACAGATCGCAATATTCCAGCCAGTCCATCCCGGCCATTTCCGCCACTTCGCGATGCACTTCCAGGCGTTGCGCCTGATACTCCTCGGGCGTCGCGGCGGTGAGCTGCAACGTCAGTTCCCAGGCAAACAACCCTTGGCTTTCGGCCTCGGCTTCGAAAGCTTCGTGCAGCCGTTCTTCGCGGTACTGCGCCTGGGTTTCGCCCTTGGCCTGGGCCAGTAGCGGGTTGAGGTGGTCGAGGGTTTCGCGCAGTTCCGCATGCGCATCGAGAAACAGTTTCAGGGCCTGTTCGTGTCGCTGTTCAGTAGGCGCCATGGGCTTTCCTTGTAAGGCTGATGACCGTTAATGTGCCGCAGCGGCCGGCATGTGTCGCGCTCTAAATGCAGTAAAGCAGAACGTTTTTTGGCGTTGCGGTGATACAGTCCGCTTTTTTCCGAATGAGCGAATGCAATGCGAATGCTGATGGTGGCGCTGGCGGCAACCCTGCTGGCCGGTTGCGCGGGTTCGGCGATGGAAGACGCCCGCACGCAAACCCCTTACAAGACCCTGAATTCGGACAAGCCCGAAAAAGACGTGGCGCGGTGCGTTCAGTTCGCCTGGCAGGACGAAGCGGTGTTCGGCGTGGACGCGGCGGCGTATCTGCAACCGGGCAAGAAGGGCGGTTCGACGGTCTATACGCGCTCGGCGGAGTCGTTTGTCGACTTGACCACGGAGGCGTCCGGCACCGTGCTGAATTACTACGCGCAGAAGGATGATTTTGTGGCCAAGCGCCGCTTGGCGGCACTGGCAACCTGTCTGTAACGAGGCAGCTGGATGCGTTGACGCTACGCGCCCCGCGCCAGCCTGCGGGCGAGGGGCGCTGAATTCAATCAATCAAGCGCTTCTGGAAGAAATGCCGCTTGTGCCCCAGCGGGTAATCCGCAATCTCGCCACACTCGATATACCCCAGTTTTTTGTAGAACCCGGGCGCCTGAAAATCAAAGGTATCGAGCCAGATCCCTACGCAGTCTTTTTCCCGGGCGAATTCCTCGACCATCTGCATCAGCTTCGAGCCGATCCCCTGTCCCCGACCCTCTTCCGGCACCGCCAGCAACTCGATAAACAGCCACCGATAGAACGTGTGCCCATAAAGGCCACCGAGGATCGCGTCATTATCATCGCGCACCAGCAGAGCAACCGGTTCGTACAGCGAAGGCCCGGCCTTGGCGATGTTATGGGAACGCAGGGGCGCCAGGATGGCTGCGCGCTGTTCTTCGGTGGGGTCTTGTGACAGCTCGATCCGCAACGTCATGTTGTCTTCCTTGTAGTAATGAATCGGCAGCCTATCGCGCCGCAGCCGATTCAGGCAAACGCTTGGAACCGTCGCTGTTGTGCCGGGGTCTAGCCCTTTAGGGCGTCCATCCGGAACGCGTTTGCCTGGGAGATTCCATGAACATTTTCGAAGCCCTTCGTGAAAGCCACGACCGTCAGCGGACCTACGCGAAATCGTTGATCGAGACCAGCGGTGACACCCCGGAAAGGGTCGAGGCCTACAAGCGGTTGAAGGCTGAGTTGCAGGCCCACGAAACGGCCGAAGAGCGCCACTTCTATATCCCGCTGATGGAGTTCGACAACGGTGTCGACCTCAGCCGCCATGCCATTGCCGAACACCATGAAATGGACGAGATGATGGAAGAACTCGACGAGATCGAGATGTCCAGTCCGGCCTGGCTGGCCACGGCGAAAAAGCTTTCGGAGAAAGTCCATCACCACCTGCAGGAAGAAGAGCAGAAGTTCTTCCAGATGGCCGGCAAGCTGCTCGACGACAAGCAAAAGGAACAGCTCGCCGGGCAATATGAAAAGGAGTTCAAGGCACAGCTTTCCTGAACCGCTGAATGCAGGTTTTTGCAATAACGCGGTGTAGTCCTTTTGCCATGCGTTGAGTGAGCCTCATCGCAATGCACTGTGTTTATATACAGTGTTTTCGGCGTTTTTCGAATTTCGTCGAGGCAGACTGCGACAAAACCGCCGATGGACAAAAAATCCTCCTCCGTTAGCTTGAAGGCCTCTCCTTGGACAGGAGAGTTCTTAAATCAACGGAGTGAAAAACATGAATCAACCACAAGCTCAAACTCAACTGCGACACGGTCGCGTCATTTCCCCTGCAAGCCGCGGTGCGGTGGCCATCGAGCAAGGATTGCTCGGCGGCTGGCAGGTCAATGAAATGGAAGGCGGCAAGAACTTCCCGGCACTCGCGGCCGGCCCGTTTCCCGCGCCATTCGAAAGCGACAATCCGAGCGTCGTGCCGCCCGCTGACGGCTATATTCTCAGTGGCGGCAAAAACGACGCACGTGATTGCGTGAACTTCACCGCAGAAGAAATGAGCAAGAAACTCGGACGTCCGTTCTCCTGGCCGCTGCTCAATGTCACCCCCGGCCAGACCCTTGAGGTCAAGTGGGAGTACACCGCGCCGCACACCACCCGCGGTTACCGCTGGCTGATCACCAAGGATGGCTGGGACCCGAAACAACGCATCACGCGAGCGCAACTGGAGGCGCAGCCGTTCGCCGAGGATTTCTATCCGCAAGTGCCTTATTACAGTCACTCGGCGGAATTGAAAGCCAAGGTCAACCACGCCGTGAAACTTCCCGGCAACAAGCAGGGGCATCACGTCATTGTCCTGATGTGGATCGTCGCCAACACCGGCAACGCCTTCTATCAGGCCTTCGATGTGGACTTCAAATAAGCCCGCAACATCAAACCCGCAGGTTCTGAAGGATTAGAACATGTCAAACATCGACTTCACCCTATTGAAAAACCAGGCCAGCGACGCGGCGTCGCTGATGCCGACACTTGCCGGCAAGAAGATCCTCATGGGCTTCTGGCACAACTGGCCAGCCGGACCGAGCGATGGTTACCAGCGCGGCCAGTTCGCCAACATCGCTCTGGAAAACGTGCCGAAGGAATACAACGTGGTCGCGGTGGCCTTCATGAAGGGCAGCGGGATTCCGACCTTCAAGCCGTTCAACGTCTCCGATGCCGAGTTCCGCCGTCAGGTTGGCGTGCTCAACAGTCAGGGGCGGGCCGTGCTGATTTCCCTGGGCGGTGCCGATGCGCACATCGACTTGCGCGCCGGCCAGGAGCAACCGCTGGCCAATGAAATCATCCGTCTGGTGGAAACCTACGGCTTCGACGGCCTGGACATCGATCTTGAACAGAGCGCGATTGATTTCGCTGCCAACAAGGCCGTCCTGCCCGCCGCACTGAAACTGGTCAAGGATCACTACGCCGGCCAAGGCAAGCATTTCATCATCAGCATGGCGCCGGAGTTTCCGTACCTGACCACCTCCGGCAAATACGTCGGTTACTTGCAGGCGCTGGAAGGTTATTACGACTTCATCGCTCCGCAGTTCTATAACCAGGGTGGCGACGGGGTCTGGGTGCCGGAAGCCAATAACGGCAATGGAGCGTGGATCGCCCAGAACAACGATGCGATGAAAGAGGACTTCCTCTATTACCTGACCGAAAGCCTGGTGACCGGCACTCGCGGTTTCACGAAGATCCCGGCGGACAAATTCGTCATCGGCCTGCCGGCCAACGTCGATGCCGCTGCCACCGGTTACGTGATCGACAAGACCGTGGTTGGTAACGCGATGAAACGCCTGGCGGTCAAAGGGCATCCGATCAAGGGGCTGATGGCCTGGTCGGTGAACTGGGATAACGGCACCAGCAAGGATCGCGTGTCGTACAACTGGGAGTTCAGTCGGCGTTATGGACCGCTGATTCACGGGGCGCCGTCTGCGGCGCAGGGCACTGATGCAGCAACCATGAACGTGGCTCATCAGTAGTCAATGAAGTAAAAGCCCGGTAGCGCTGCCGGGCTTTTTTTCGTCGGCGGTTCGCATCATTTCACCTACCATGGCCATCTTCCGAATGACAAAAAGGATCAGGCGTCATGTCCAACACAACCGAGCGGGTCAACATCGTCGATACCCAGGTGTTGTCCCACGACTGGTATCTGCTGAAGAAAATCACCTTCGACTATCGCCGCAACAACGGTGACTGGCAGCGTCAGACGCGCGAGGTCTACGACCGTGGCAATGGCGCGGCGATTCTGCTGTTCAACCGCGAGCAACGCACCGTGGTGCTGACCCGACAATTCCGCCTGCCGGTGTTCGTCAACGGTCACGACGGTTTGCTGATTGAAGTGGCGGCCGGGTTGCTTGAAGGTGCGGCGCCTGAGCAGCGCATCCGTGACGAAGCCGAGGAAGAAACCGGCTACCGCGTGCATGACGTGAAGAAGGTGTTCGAGGCCTACATGAGTCCCGGCTCGGTGACCGAGAAGTTGCACTTTTTCATCGCCGAGTACGATGCCTCGTCAAAGGTCAGTGAAGGGGGCGGTCTGGAAGAGGAGACCGAAGAACTTGAAGTGCTGGAGTGGCGTTTCGACGACGCGCTGGCGGCGTTCCAGCGTGGTGAGATCTGCGATGCCAAGACCATCATGCTGCTGCAATATGCGGCGATGAATAACCTGTTTGGCGGTTAAAACAGATCACCGGTTTTGCCAATGTCCGACCACTGGCCACCCTCAAGGGTCAGCAAGCGCTCCTTGGCTTCCAGGCCTCCGGCAAACCCGGTCAGTTTTCCTGATGCGCCGATGACTCGATGGCACGGCGCGATGATCGAAATCGGATTGCGCCCGTTTGCCGCGCCGACCGCACGCACCGCGCTCGGATGGCCGATCTGTTCGGCGATCTGGCGGTAGGTGCGGGTTTCGCCAAACGGAATGGTCAGTAGTGCGGCCCAGACTTTTTTCTGGAACTCGGTGCCGGCAAAGTCCAGCTCCAGATCGAACGCGTTTCGCGTGCCTGCAAAATATTCTTCCAGCTGTCGCGCGGTTTTCATCAACACCGGGTTGTCCGGTGCCTCGCTCATCGGTCCGAGGCGCACCCGGTTCGGTTTGTCGTTTTCCCAGAGGATGGCGGCCAGACGTGAACCGTTCGCGACCAGCTTCAACTCACCGACGGGCGAGGGCAGGGTGATGAACGTGTAGGCCATGGAAAAAACTCCGGTACGGGGGCGAAAACTGCGCCCAGCATACTGCCGGATCGGGGAGGCGCAAACCGTAAACGCGACCATACTGGCTGATGCTCTTGAAGCGCTTTCCTACCTTATAAAAAGAAGAGACCGACTCATGAAGTACGAACCTTTTGCCAAATCGCTGATTGCGACCTCATTGGCGCTGAGCTGCCTGATGGCCCACGCCGCTTCGGTTGCCCCGGTTGCCGCCGAAAACGGCATGGTGGTCACCGCCCAGCACCTGGCCACTCACGTGGGCGTCGACGTCTTGAAAAGTGGTGGCAACGCGGTGGATGCGGCGGTCGCCGTGGGTTATGCACTGGCGGTGGTTTACCCGGCGGCGGGTAACCTCGGTGGCGGTGGTTTCATGACCATTCAACTGGCGGACGGACGCAAGACCTTCCTCGACTTCCGGGAAAAAGCCCCGCTGGCCGCAACGGCCAACATGTACCTGGACAAGGACGGCAACGTCATTCCGGACCTGAGTACCCGTGGCCACCTCGCGGTGGGCGTTCCGGGCACCGTGTCCGGCATGGAGCTGGCGCTGAGCAAGTACGGCACCAAACCGCGCAAGGACATGATTGCCCCGGCGATCAAGCTGGCGGAAGAAGGTTTCGAGCTGCAACAGGGCGACGTCGAACTGCTGGAGTACGCTACCGACGTGTTCAAGAAGGACATCAAGGATTCCGGCGCGATCTTCCTGAGCAACGGCGAGCCGATGCAGGTCGGGCAGAAACTGGTGCAGAAGGATCTGGGCAAAACCCTGCGCACCATTTCCGAAAAAGGCGCCGATGGCTTCTACAAAGGCTGGGTGGCCGACGCCATCGTGACGTCCAGCCAGGCCAACAAGGGCATCATCACCCAGGCCGACCTCGACAAATACAAGACCCGCGAACTGGCCCCGGTGGAGTGCGACTATCGTGGCTACCACGTTGTGTCGGCACCACCACCGAGCTCCGGCGGGGTGGTGATCTGCCAGATCATGAACATTCTCGAAGGCTACCCGATGAAGGATCTGGGCTTCCATTCGGCCCAGGGCATGCACTACCAGATCGAGGCGATGCGCCACGCGTACGTGGATCGCAACAGCTACCTGGGCGACCCGGACTTTGTGAAAAACCCGATCGAGCACCTGCTGGACAAGAACTACGCAACCAAACTGCGTAACGCGATCCAGCCGCAGAAGGCCGGCGTGTCGGCGGAGCTCAAACCCGGTGTCGCACCTCATGAAGGCAGCAACACCACGCACTACTCAATCGTCGACAAATGGGGCAACGCAGTCTCGGTCACCTACACCCTCAACGACTGGTTCGGCGCGGGCGTGATGGCGAGCAAGACCGGGGTGATCCTCAACGATGAAATGGACGACTTCACTTCCAAGGTCGGCGTGCCGAACATGTACGGCCTGGTGCAGGGTGAAGCCAACGCTATCGCCCCGGGCAAGGCGCCGCTGTCATCGATGAGCCCGACCATCGTCACCAAGGACGGCAAGGTGGTGATGGTGGTCGGTACGCCGGGCGGCAGTCGCATCATCACCGCGACGTTGCTGACCATGCTCAACGTCATCGACTACGGCATGGGCCTGCAGGAGGCGGTCGACGCGCCGCGCTTCCACCAGCAGTGGATGCCGGAGGAAACCAACCTCGAAGACTTCGCCGCCAGCCCCGACACGAAGAAGATCCTCGAGAGCTGGGGCCACAAGTTCGCCGGGCCGCAGGACGCCAACCATATCGCCGCGATTCTGGTCGGTGCACCGTCGCTGGGTGGCAAACCGGTCGGCAAGAACCGCTTCTACGGCGCCAACGATCCACGGCGCAACACCGGGTTGTCATTGGGTTACTGAGCGGAGTAAAAAGGGGCGGGCACACGTCCGCCCCTGTCTCAAGGACCGATCAAGGAAGGCTCACCATGACCACCGCATTGCTGATCATCGATGTCCAGCGCGCCCTGTGCGCAGGCGAGTACGAGTGCCACGACGCCAAGCGGGTAATCGACACCATCAACGGCCTCAGCGCCCGCGCCCGCAAGTCGGGCATTCCAGTGGTGCTGATCCAGCACAGCGAAAAGGACAGCCCGTTCGCTCACGGTGCCGAAGGCTGGCAACTGGCTGAAGGACTGGAAACCGCGCCCGGCGATTTGCGCGTCGACAAGACTGCCAACGACTCGTTCTACCAGACCAACCTGCAGAAACTGATCCCCCGGGAGGACTTCGACCGCCTGGTGATCTGCGGTATGCAAACCGATTACTGCGTCAACGCCACCGTGCGTCAGGCCCATCAGCTGGGGTACGACGTGGAACTGGCGGCCGACGCCCATACGACGGTCGACAACGGCAACATGAGCGCCGAAGACATCATCGCCGAGTACAACAAGGATTGGGCGCATCTGAGCGGTTCCGTGGCGCGGATCGATGTGAAGCCGGCGGCCCAGATTACGTTCTGATGGGTTATCACAGTCATTGTGGGAGCGAGCTTGCTCGCGATGGCATTCGTTCAGTCACCGATGATGTTGAATGTGCTGCCCTTATCGCGAGCAAGCTCGCTCCCACACTGACGCGTGTGAATCACGCCATTTGCAACCGCCGCACCACGGCCTGAAACCGCTCCGACGCTACCCACTGGGGATCCGCATCCTCCACAAGCAACATGATCCCCAGGTAATGCTCCAGGTGCAGGGTAATCACCTGACCATCGACCGCCAGGTCCCAGTAACACTGATCCAGACCGCTGGCCTGGGTTGTCCAGGTTCCGCTCAGCGTCTGCTGGAGCTCATCGGCGATACGCTTGAAGGATTCTGTGTCCGAACTGCCCGACAAGTGAATATCTGACTCGGCCATGTGTTGCTCCTTGAATGACGTCGGGAATAAGCGAAGGCATACTGCGACCGCCTGAAATCAAGTCGCAAACATCAACCTGCGAACATCGCTCACCGGCTCGGACACCGCACCGCTCAGCACCAACCGCGTAATCGTCTCCGCCGCCAACGCATAGTCCTCATCCTGCGGCACTTCCCGCCCGGTGATGCGCCCCATCTGCCAGCCAATATTGGTGTAGGTGCGCGTCGCCGACCAGATGAAGAGCATTAAATGCTCGGGATCGACCGGCGCCAGCAGCCCACGGTCGATCCAGCTGCGCAGGCATTCGACATTGCGCCGGGCTTCGCCGTGCAGCAGGTCGCGGCATTCGTCGGGCAGTTGGCGACCGCCGAGCAGCAACTCGCCGCTGAACACTTTGGCAATTGCCGGATATTCGCGGGCGATGCGTATGCGGGCGGCGACGTAGGCGCGCAGGCCGATCAGCGGATCGTCACTTTCGCGCAGTACCGCCGAGGCTTCCAGCAACGGTTCGATAAAGCCGAGCAGCACTTTGCCGTAGAGGTTTTCTTTGCTCTGGAAGTAGTAATACAGGTTGGCTTTGGGTACACCGGCGCGAGCGGCGATGTCGCGGGTCTGGGTCGCGTCGAAGCCGTTGGCGGCGAATTCCTCGCTGGCGGCGGCCAGGATCAGTTGCTGGTTGCGTTCGCGGATGCTGCTCATGGACGGCATGAAGGTTCTGGCCATTGCGGGTTCGCAATATACAAAACTATATAGCGATTGGACCAGCGAACTTGTTCTTCAGCGCTATGCTGGTATCAGTTTCGGTAACCTCAGGAAAATGACAATGCCCCTTCAGGCACTGCGCGCCACGACGAGTCACCTCGACGCGGTGGCGAAGCTGTTCGACGCCTATCGTGGTTTTTATGGCCAGCCGTCAAATCTCGAGCAATCGCGGGCCTTCATCGCCGAGCGCATGACCGGCAATGAATCGGCGATTTTTCTGGTTGAGGATGAAAGCGGTGAGGCGCTGGGATTCGTCCAGCTATACCCGACGTTCTCTTCGATAGACGCCCACCGAACCTGGCTGCTCAGCGACCTGTTCACCACGCCGGCCTCTCGGGGCCGTGGAGTCGGGCGGCTATTGATGAACACCGCCCGCGACTTTGCCGTCAATACCGGCGCCAAAGGGCTGGTGCTGGAAACCGCCACCGACAATTTCACCGCCCAGGGTTTGTACGAATCACTTGGCTGGGTGCGTGATACGGCCTATTACACGTACACCCTCGATTTGCGTTAAAGCTGAATCGGCTTTTTCAGGTTTTTCCCGAATCAGGTCTTTCCCCGAACGTAGACCATCACTAGAATCCGCCCCCGGCGCTCCGCAATGGAGGCTCTTTGATATCATTTTAGGGACGACATCATGCAATTCGGGAAAATCCTTGCGCTGGGTCTGGTGCTCGCGCTGGGTGGCTGTGCCAGTTTCACCAAGGACGAAGTGGCCCCGGTCACGCTGCCATCGATGGCCAGCTATGCCAACAAGCCAAATGTCTATGTGGATTTCGACTTCTACCAGGGCGAGCCGAAAAGCGCTTCCGCCGTGGAAATGCCGCAAGCTCGGGAGATGCTCAAACCGCAATTGCAAACCGTCCTGAAGGATTCCGGTTTGTTCGGTCGTGTCACCTTCGACCAGTTCGAGAAGCAGCCAGGTGATTACAGTCTGCGTCTGAAGATGTACAACCATCCACCGAATGGCGGTCAGATGGTGCTGGCGTTCATCAGTGGCCTGAGCATGACGATCATTCCGGCCTACGCCACCGACCAATACACCATGAGCCTGGAAACTCTCGATCAGCAAGGCCAGCCGTTGTCCACCGCCAGCAACCATGACGCGGTCGGCACCTGGATGGGCATCTGGTTCCTTCCGCTGGCGTTCAATACGCCAAAAGCGGCGGTGACCGATACGTTCACTCGGCAGGTCAATGCGTTGCTCAAGGAGTGGGCCGACAGCAACCGTCCGAAATATTCGGGTATCTGACGCACGCCAGCAGCAAAAAAAAGAGCCGCAATCGCGGCTCTTTTTTTGCCCTTACTTCAGGGCCTGGATGAACTGTGGATCGCTGTACAGATTCTTCAGCAAGTCCTGCAGCATCGGGTTGTAGGCGTTGGTCGCGTTGGGGATCGCGATAAAGCCGAAAAAGCTGCTGTTCCACTGATGGCTGACATCTTTGGTGGCGTCGTACACCACATCGTTGCCATTGCGCAGGGTGAAGCGCGCAGCGATGGTGCCGTCACCTGTGCCCATGCCGGCGTTCAACTGGTTTTTCACCACCAGCACTTGCAGATGACGCGTCGCCTGCGGATCAAGCAGACCGGCCTTGCGCAGTTCTTCGGTGATTGCGTCCTGGATATGCGCCGGGATGCTGCCTGTCGGCGACTTGATCGGGTTGGCGCGGACCATCAACGAGCCTTCGCCCGATTCGGCGGTGACCTGCGGATTGCTGATCGCGTGCAGCGGCGGGGTTTGCTTGAGCTTTTGAACGTTGTCGAAGCTTGGCTCGTAGCGGGTCATGGTCATGCCACAGCCTTGCAGGAGCAGAGCAAACAGCGGGACCAACAGCAGCGATTTTTTCACGGCAGTTCCTTGCGCGTAGAAGAGGGGGGCGAATTATGGGCAGAGTGCCATCATTGGGCAACTGTCTTCGCCGCCTCATTCACGTTGCCGCAACAAGCCCTCGATCTGCGCCAGTTCCCAGGTACTTAACAGGCTCACCGGATCGGTGCCGAAACGCTGCCGGGTGTCGAGGGTCCATTGGCGGCCGTCCGGGCAAAAACAATCAGCGCAGTGATGCAGGCGCTGGCCGTCGAAGTCCAGCTGCAAACGCCAGCCTTCGATTTCGACCGACACCCGATCCGCTCGCGCGCTCGTCACCCGCAAGGTACACACGCCCAACGCGGCATCGCGCAATCGCTGGCAAACTTCGCGGCTGGTCAATTCGGTCGGCATCCTGGGCTCCATAGCCTGAAACAGCGCGTCAGCATAGAGCGCACGCCAGCGGATGTCAGCGATCACTGGCCCACGCCGGTGCATTTGCGTAACATCCGCAACCCTCTTTTTCCGCGGCGCTCTTGTGCGCAAATGCATGCGGCCGCGCCCGTCGACCGCTCTGTCAGGTAAGCCATGAAACCGATTCGTCTGCGCGCCGATGTCCTGGCCGGACTCACCACCTCGTTTGCCCTGTTGCCCGAATGCATTGCGTTTGCGCTGGTGGCTCATCTCAATCCGCTGATGGGCCTGTACGGCGCCTTCATCATTTGCACGTTGACCGCGTTGTTCGGTGGCCGGCCGGGCATGGTTTCCGGGGCCGCCGGTTCGATGGCGGTGGTGATCGTCGCGCTGGTGGTGCAGCACGGTGTGCAGTATCTGCTGGCGACGGTATTGCTCGGCGGTTTGATCATGATGGCGTTCGGTCTGTTGCGACTGGGCAAACTGGTGCGCATGGTGCCGCACCCGGTGATGCTCGGGTTCGTCAACGGTCTGGCGATCATCATTGCGCTGGCGCAACTGGAGCATTTCAAGAGCGGTGAGCAGTGGCTCAGCGGCACGCCGTTGTACCTGATGACCGGGCTGGTGCTGCTGACCATGGCCATCGTCTATGTATTGCCGCGCCTGACCCGGGCTGTGCCGCCAGCGCTGGTGGCGATCCTCGGTGTCGGTTTGCTGGTTTATGTGCTCGGTCTGCCGACCCGTACCCTCGGCGACATGGCGCACATCGCCGGCGGCTTGCCGACGTTCGCCTTGCCGGACATTCCGTGGACACTGGACACCCTGCGCATCATCGCGCCTTACGCGATTCTGATGGCGCTGGTCGGCCTGCTGGAAACCCTGCTGACCCTCAACCTCACCGACGAAATCACCGAAACCCGTGGCTACCCGGATCGCGAGTGCGTGGCGCTGGGTGCGGCAAACGTAGTCTCCGGCGCGTTCGGCGGCATGGGTGGTTGCGCAATGATTGGCCAGACTGTGATCAACCTCAGCTCCGGCGGACGCGGACGCTTGTCCGGCGTAGTGGCGGGTGTGTTGATTCTGCTGTTCATCCTGTTTCTGTCACCGCTGATCGAGCGGATTCCGCTGGCGGCGCTGGTGGGGGTGATGTTCGTGGTGTCGCAACAGACTTTCGCCTGGGCGTCATTGAGGGTGCTGAACAAAGTGCCGCTCAACGATGTGCTGGTGATCATCGCGGTAACGACCATCACCGTGTTCACCGACCTGGCCACGGCGGTCTTGTGCGGGATCATTATCGCGGCGCTGAATTTTGCCTGGCAGCAAGCGCGCGAGCTGTACGCCGACGAACATCTGGAAGCGGACGGCAGCAAACTCTATCGCCTGCACGGCACGCTGTTCTTTGCCTCGACCACGCCGTTCCTCAATCAGTTCGACCCGGCCAACGACCCGCAGCGGGTGACGCTGGATTGCCGGCACCTGAGCTTCGTCGATTACTCGGCCATCGCGGCGCTGAAAACCCTGCGTGAACGCTACGCCAAGGCCGGCAAGCAGTTGCAGGTGTTTCACCTGTCCGAGCGCTGCAAGAAGTTGCTGAAACGCGCCGGGGTCGATCACGACTGACGCGTCCTACGCAGTACAAAATTCAATGTGGGAGCGAGCTTGCTCGCGATAGCGGAGTATCAATCGACAAAGATGCCGACTGATCCACCGCCATCGCGAGCAAGCTCGCTCCCACAGTTTTTTGCATTACGCTGGATTTTCAATGGCGGGGAAGTCGATGTCGGTCAGCGCCACGTTGTTCAGGTAGTTGGTGAGGGTCTGCGCGGAGACGATGGCGATCACTTCGATGATCTTCTTGTCGTCGATGCCGGCAGCGCGGGCGGCGGCGATCTGTTCATCGCTCAGATGACCACGGGTTTCGGTCAGTTGATGGGCGAGGGTGGCAAAAGCATTCAATCGACCGTGACGTGCTTCGATGATTTCCTCTGCTGCCAGCCCGGCCTTGCTGGCGAACAGGGTGTGCGCCGCCAGGCAATAATCGCAACCGTTGACTTGCGAGGTGGCCAGATACACCGCCTCTTTTTCCTTGGCGCTCAGGGACGTTTTGCCCAAGGTTGCCGAGATTTGTACGTAGGCATCCAGCGCAACGGGCGCGGTGGCCAGGGTCTTGAACATATTGGGCAGGAAGCCGATTTTTTTCTGCACGCCTTCAAGTGTCGGGCGAGTGGCGTCGGTGGCGGTTTCGAGGCTGAGAGGGGCGATGCGGCTCATGGTGATTCTCCAAAAGTCCGGTGCGAAGTGCGCCGGGGATGGAGTGAATGCTACGGAACGCGGCTGGTGCTTTGGGTGCAAATCGTCGAGGATATGCGACAGATCGTCCAAACCTGTCGTTGCGAGAATCAGTCATGGATCGCCTTTCTACGTTACTCAGCCATTTCGGCGTCAATGCCGGCACCTTTCACAGCGGCACGTTTTGCGGGGTGAGCGCCTACGGCGGCGATCAGGTGTGCGGGCATGTGCATCTGTTGCAGGCGGGGGAGCTGCTGCTCAAACCGGGCAATGATCCTGAAATCTCGCTCAATGAACCGACCCTGATCTTTTTCCCCCGCCCCATGGCCCATCGCTTGTTCGCCAACGAAGCCATGGGCACGCAATTGGTGTGCGCATCGCTGACGTTCGACGGCGGCGCGGGTAATGCCCTCGCGGCAGCGCTGCCGGATTATCTGGTGCTGAAACTCGCCGACCTTCCCGAAATGGCCAACACTCTGGAGTGGCTGTTCAAGGAAGCGTTCGATGGCCATTGCGGGCGCGAAGCGGTGATGGATCGGCTGTTCGAATTACTGGTGATTCTGTTGTTGCGCCACCTCATCAGCAGTCGCCACCAGCAGCCGGGCATGATGGCGGGACTGGCGGATCCGAAGATTTCCCGAGCCTTGAACCTGATGCACGACCAACCGGCCAAGGCCTGGAGCGTCGCTGAACTGGCGAGTGCCGCCAACCTGTCTCGCGCCGGTTTCGCCGAACACTTCCGGCGGGTAGTGGGGCAGACGCCGGTGGATTATCTGGTGAACTGGCGGATCAGCCTCGCGCAGAAACGCCTGCGCGAGGGACGACCGATTGCCCTGATCGCCGAAGAGGTCGGTTATGAAAGTCCCTCGGCGCTGGCCCGGGCGTTTCGGCGCAAGACCGGGCTCAGCCCGCGGGAATGGAAATCCGGCGCAAGCTGAAAACTATCTGGCGAATTTCTTTGCCCCGGCCACGCACAGGATCACCCCCAGCGTGACCACCAGCATGCCCGCGCTGACGTGCTCATGGAGCAAGGTCGCGGCCAGTGCCAGGCCAAAAAACGGCTGCAGCAATTGCAGCTGTCCGACCGCCGCAATCCCGCCCTGCGCCAGCCCGCGATACCAGAACACAAAACCGATCAGCATGCTGAACAGCGAAACGTAGGCCAGGCTCACCCACGCCGACAGGCTGATACCGCTGAGCGAGGCGGGCGCCAGCCACACACTCAGCATGGCCATCACCGGCAACGACAGCACCAGCGCCCAACAGATCACCTGCCAGCCGCCGAGGGTGCGCGACAGTTTGGCGCCTTCGGCGTAACCGAGGCCGCAGGCGAGAATCGCCGCCAGCATCAGCAGATCGCCGGTGGGCGAGGCGGTCAGTCCTTGCGAGATCGCAAAACCCGTCACCAGCGAACTGCCCAATACCGAAAAAATCCAGAACACCGGACGCGGTCGTTCACCGCCGCGCAGTACGCCGAAAATTGCCGTCGCCAGCGGCAGCAATCCTACAAACACAATGGAATGCGCCGACGTTACGTATTGCAGCGCCAGGGCCGTCAACAACGGGAAACCCACGACCACGCCCAGCGCGACAATCAGCAATGACAACCACTGGTCCCGCGCCGGGTACCGTTCGCGAAACAGCCACAGCAGACCTAACGCCAGGACGCCGGCGATGGTTGCGCGGATGACCGTGAGAAACACCGGGTCGAATTCCAGCACTGCCAGCCGCGTGGCCGGCAACGACCCGCTGAAGATCACAACGCCGATGAAGCCGTTGATCCAGCCGCTGGTTTTTTCCAGCGCCGGGGTGCCGAATTGGGTGGTTCGTTCCATACGCGTTGCGCTCAGAGGTGGGTTGCGTTGCAACAATCCTAGGGTCGAGAATCAGCACAATCAAAGAATTGTCATGGATACAGCCCGACATGCCGCGCTCCCGTTACAAAACCCTCGTCGACACCTATGCGGCTGACATTCGCGCCGGTCGCCTGCTGCCCGGCACGCGTTTGCCGACTCACCGACAACTGGCGGCCAGCGAAGGACTGGCGCTGGTTACCGCGTCGCGGGTGTATGCCGAGCTTGAGGCCATGGGTCTGGTCAGCGGCGAAGCCGGGCGCGGCACCTTCGTGCGGGAAACCTCGTTGTTGCCGGGGCAGGGCATCGACCAGAAGGACGTCGCGGTCGGCATGATCGACCTGAACTTCAACTACCCGTCATTGCCGGGGCAGGCCGAATTGTTGCGCACCGCGTTGCGGCAACTGGCGTTGTCCGGCGACCTCGAAGCGCTGCTGCGCTATCAGCCTCACGCCGGTCGCCAGCATGAGCGGGCCTCGGTGGCACGACACCTGCAAACACGGGACTTGAATGTCGAGGCCGAGCAGGTGCTGATCGTCAACGGTGCCCAGCAAGGGCTGGCGGTGACGCTGATGGCCTTGCTCAAACCCGGTGATGTGATCGCCGCTGACGCCTTGACCTATTCCGGATTCAAAGTGTTGGCCGAAGCGCTGCACCTTGAAGTGGTGGCGATTCCCGTCAATGAGCAGGGCCCCGATCTGGCGGCCCTCGACAAGCTCTGCCGCCAGCGCCCGCTGCGTGCGGTGTACAGCATGCCGACCCTGCACAACCCACTGGGCTGGGTGATGCCTCTGGAGCAACGTGAGGACTTGATCGCGATTGCCCGCCGGCATGATCTGACGATCATCGAAGACGCGGCCTACGCCTTTCTTGTCGATACCCCACCGCCCCCGTTGGCGGTTCTGGCACCGGAGCGCACGGTCTACGTTTCAGGCCTGTCGAAAAACATCGCCACCGGCCTGCGCGTAGGCTTCATCGCCGCGCCGGTCGCGCGGGTGGCGGCACTGGAGCGGATCATCCGCGCCACCACCTGGAACACGCCTGGCGTGATGACCGCCATCGCCTGCGGCTGGCTGGACGACGGCACCGTCACCTTGCTCGAAGCACAAAAGCGTAGCGACGCTCGGGCCCGGCAAACCCTGGCCGCGCAGATCCTCGACGGCCTGCCGACCGTGGGCCATCCCTCTTCGTATTTTCTTTGGCTGCCGCTGCCGGAAGATGTCCGGGCCGACCATATCGTGGTCGAGTTGATGCACGAACAGGTTTCCGTCACCACCGCAGAACCCTTCACTGTGTCCGCCCATGTGCCCCACGCAATTCGTCTGGCGCTGGGGTCGGTGGACATGCTTGTCCTGCGTCAAGCCTTGCTCAAAGTCCGTCAGGTGGTGGGTGCCTACCTGTAGCGCAACTTGCCGCGCCCGATTACCCTTGGCGCCGCCGACGATCTGGAAAACCCCTGATGAAAAACGCTGCATTCACTCTCGCCCTGATCCTCAACGCAGGCCTGTTCAGCACGCCGACACTGGCAGCCGGTGACGCCGAGGCCGGCGCAAAAATCTTCCCGCGCCTGTGCGGCGGTTGCCATCAGGTCGGCGAATCCGCCCGCCCGGGCTTCGGCCCGGAACTCAACGGCATCATCGGCCGCCAAGCGGGGACGTCGGCGAATTACGTGTACTCCGACGCCATGAAAAACTCCGGCCTGACCTGGGATCGTGAAACGTTGACGAAGTATCTGAAAGATCCGAAGGGCGTGGTGCCGGGGACTCGGATGATCTTTTGGGGGCTGAGTGACGAGGAGAAGATTGATAATTTGTTGGCGTATTTGCAGACATTTCAGTCCGAGTAGTCGCGGCTGACCGGTTACAACACCAGAATCTTCGGTGACGTGATCAAACTGAAACGGTGCAGTAAGCACCGGTTGGACGTGAAAAAGCCCGGCTGATCAGGCCGGGCTTTTTGTTTGTTCAGCAGTAGAGCGTCAGATTCAGGCGACGCGACGTTCGATCAGACGATCAGCGCCACCTTCAGCAACGCGACGTTCAATCAGGCGATCAGCGCCACCTTCAGCAACACGGCGTTCGATCAAACGATCAGCGCCACCTTCAGCCACACGACGTTCAATCAGGCGATCAGCGCCACCTTCAGCCACACGACGTTCGATCAGACGATCAGCGCCACCTTCAGCAACACGGCGTTCGATCAGACGATCAGCGCCACCTTCAGCCACACGACGTTCGATCAGTCGATCAGCACCACCTTCAGCCACACGGCGTTCGATCAAACGATCCGAACCACCCTCAGCCACACGACTTTCAATCAACCGGTCCGAACCGCCTTCGGCGATCATGGTGTGGGCGGGTTTGGCTGCAAAAGCGTTGACTGCAAGAACCGAGAAAGCGATGCCGAGAAGGATTTGGCGTTTCATGATCGTGTGCTCCAGGGGTGTTGTTTGTTGGGTATGGAGCGGATGTTACGCCGCGGATTTTTTATGAGAACTTCATTGACGTGATGGTGACTATCGACGCCAGCAATGAATGCCAGGACCCTTGTTCTAGGGCGCCAGCGGCCGAATGCACAGCTCTCCGGTGGCGCGGATCAATGCCAGATCATGCAGTGCATCACGACTCAGACCGGTGCGCGCCTTGGCCAGCCACGCCGGACAGTTCGGGTCGTGGCGGTAGGGTGTGAAGTCGGCATATTGCTGCAACAGACGGGTTTGCAACTCATCCAGACGCGGGCGAATCTGCTTGCCCAGATCCGGGCGCGGCGTATCGGGCGCCGCACCGGCCGCTTGCCATTGTGCGAGCAAACCGTACTGCACCAGTTTGTTGGCCTCAATCTGCGCGGCGATCAACTGCGCGACGTCTTCCGGGTCGAGCTGGCGTTCGGTGGCGAGCTTGCGCGCGTTGTCGAGCACCTGCGCTTCACGGGGACTGTCCTGGATCGGCTTGCCGCTGTCCCATTTAGTCAGGGCGACGAGGTCACCGATGTTGAGGCGTTCGTTCAGGGTGTTCATCAATCCTTGCACTACCTCGGGCGAGGGCGCAGGGCTGGCGTGGGCAGTCGACGCCAGTACAGTCAATAAAGTGCAGCTCAGCAGAAACGGGGAACGGCGCATGGGAGGGATTCACTTCCTGTCGTGATGGAAAGACTATGCAGATGGGTCGAGGTGCAGATTACGAAGTTTTAATGCAAACGGGTACGACCTGAACGGCATTGCATACCTTAGACTCTGTCATCAGCTCCTGCCCCGAGATGGATCCTCAATGCAAACCCCTGCTCATTCCCCCCTCTGGAAAACCTACCTGCTGTTCCTGGCCCCAATGGTGCTGTCGAACTTCCTGCAATCGATGTCAGGCACGGTCAACAGCATCTACATCGGCCAGATGCTCGGCACGCAGGCGCTGGCGGCGGTGTCCGGCATGTTTCCGATCATCTTTTTCTTCATCGCGCTGGTCATCGGACTGGGCGCCGGGGCAGGGGTGCTGATCGGTCAGGCGTGGGGGGCGCGTGAGTCGCATATGGTCAAGGCGATTGCCGGGGCGACGCTGTTGCTGGGGGTATTGATCGGGCTGGTGGCGGCGGTGCTGGGCAGTGTGTTTGCGCGCCAGGCCTTGCAGGGGTTGGGGACGCCGACGGATGTGCTGGATGATGCGGTGGCCTATGCCCGGGTGATGATGTGGACCTTGCCGGTTGTGCTGGTGTACGTGCTGTTCACCCAGTTGTTGCGTGGGGTGAGCGACACGCTGTCGCCGATGCTGGCGCTGTTATTGTCGACCATTGTCGGGCTGGCGCTGACCCCGGCGTTCATTCGTGGCTGGTTCGGCCTGCCGCAACTGGGCATTCAGAGCGCGGCGTTCGCAGGCCTGGCCGGAACGCTGGCGGCGATGGCGTGGCTGTCATGGAGCCTGATCCGCAAGGGCCATCCGCTGGCGCCGGATCGCGAGTTTTTCGCGTCGCTGCGACTGGACGGCGCGATTCTCGGCAAAGTGCTGCGTATCGGTCTGCCCACCGGGGTGCAGATGATCGTGCTGTCGCTGTCGGAGCTGGTGATTCTGGCGCTGGTCAACCAGCACGGCTCGCAGGCGACGGCGGCGTACGGTGCGGTCACGCAGATCGTCAACTACGTGCAGTTTCCGGCGCTGTCGATTGCGATCACCGCGTCGATCCTCGGCGCCCAGGCGATCGGTGCCGGACGGCTGGAGCGGATGGGCCCGATCCTGCGCACCGGGTTGTGGATCAACGTGTGCCTGACCGGTGGTTTGATCCTGGCGGGCTACCTGTTGTCGCACTGGTTGCTCGGATTGTTCCTGACCGAAGACTCGACCCGGGCGATGGCCGAGCATTTGTTGCACATCATGTTGTGGAGCCTGCTGATCTTCGGTTTCCAGGCGATCATCGGCGGCATCATGCGCGCCAGCGGCACGGTGCTGGTGCCGGTGGGCGTGGCGATCATCTGCGTGCTCGGCGTGCAATTGCCGGCGGCCTACTGGCTGGACGGGCAGTTCGGTCTGCAGGGCGTGTGGATGGCGTTTCCGATCGCGTATCTGGGGATGCTGGTGTTGCAGACGCTGTATTACACGCGGGTTTGGAAGCATCAGAAGATCGAGCGATTGGTGTGATGAAGCGATCCGGGTAGATATTGGCGAGGCTGGCGTAACCGCCGGATGTTTGCTTAAGTCATTCGAGACCCATCGGGCGCCGGAGCATTCCATGTCGATTCGATTGTTGTTGGCGGCCGCGTGTTGCTTGATCGTCGTCCCTGCCGCGCAGGCGGTTGAGTACACCCGGGTCAATACCACCGCCAGCCAGATCAGTTTCACTTACAACCAGATGGGCTCGCGGATGTACGGCACGTTCGGCAAGTTCGACGCGACGCTGGATTTCGACACCGACAACCTCGCCAGTGCCCGCACCACACTGCACATCGACCTCACCAGCATCGACGCCGGCAGTGAAGACGCCAACACCGAACTGGTGAAACCGGCATGGTTCGACACCGAAAAATTCCCGGTGGCAGTGTTCGAATCGACCCGCTTCAGCCCGGCCGGGGACAACCGTTATCTGGTCGACGGCCACCTCACCCTCAAAGGCATCACCCGGGAGGTGCAGGTGCCGGTGCAGCTCAAGCCCGACAGCAGCATCGGCATCTTCGACGGCGAACTGGTGCTCAAGCGCGACGAGTTCGGCCTCGGCGCGGGGGAGTGGGCCGATACCGTGGTGTCGAAGGATATCGACATCAAGTTCAAGGTCGTTACCCCCGCGCAGTGACCGGCCTCAATACGCCCGCCAGTGCCCCGGCATCCAGCGCCATTGGTTGCCGGCCCAGCGGTAATGCCCGGCGACCCAGTGATAGCCCGGCGCAGGCATTGCCGGAACCACTTCGACGATCGGGGGTGGCCGATGCGGGCGAGCCGGTTCGACGACACAGCCTGACAAAGCGATTGCCACCAGCGTGGCAGCGAGCAAGGGTTTCATGGTTTTCGGGGAACGCGGAACGTTCATGACAGCTCCTCAAGGCCTGCGTCGGGAAATCAAAGCAGCTGAAAATTGGACGCCAAATCGGCGAAAAGTCCGTTCTCGGGCAGATGAAATTTTTGTCAGGCTTGCACAAGGTATGATGTCGCGGTTCGCCGGTCGCTAAAGCTGCGCGGCAACTTGTGTTTTACCGTTGGAGTCCGCCCGCCATGCCCCGCATCACCCACTACAAATCCCCATGCCCCGAAGGTGTCAACAGCCAGATCCTGCAGATGGTGGTCGATAACCTGACCGACATCAGTGCCATCGGCCTCGGCCCGAGCAACCTGCTGTACAACGTCTATCAGTACGCGGTGGGCTACGAGGTGCATCTGTATCTGGAGGCATTGAACGGCGAGAAGGGCACAGAAGTGGAACTGCTGGTGGCCACCGACGACGATGATCCGGAGCAGGTGACCGGCTTCCTGTTGTACCTGCCGGTGCAGGGCGATTGGGAGGCGTGCAACGTGGCCTATCTGGCGGTGCGCGAGGGGCATCGGCGTCAGGGCGTGGGCCGTTCGTTGATCGCGGACATGGTGGCGCGTTACCCCCATGCCGAGTTGACCTGCAGCGTCGGCAAGGTGCCGTATTTCGAGGCGCTGGGCTTTGAAGTGCTGGGTCGATTGGAGACGCAGGTGCTGATGAGCACCCGGCATTACCGCAGCAACGGGCTGCGCGGTTTCATCGACACCACACCGATCTACCGCTCACTGGAAGTGCAGCAAATCCACACCTACCTGCTGCAAAAACACGGCAAACGGGCAATGCTCGATGCGGAGAAACAGCGCGACCGGCATCTGGATCAGGTCACTCGGCGCACTGAAGAATTTGTCCGCCAGCGCCTGACCGTTCACTGATTCTCTTCGAAACGGCAAAAGCCCTTGTTGCGATCAGCGCAGCAAGGGCTTTTTTGTGCCGGTGATATCAGGACAGTTTCACGTTCATGGTGATGCGCGCCGTAAACACTTTCTTGCCCTCGGCATCATGGACATCCACCGGCACGATCTTGTCGCCTTCGGTCTGCCAGTCCAGCCCGTCGCCATTGGCCACGGCGGTCACGTCGGTCTTGGCCTTGGCCAGGTATTCGACGGTCATGCCTTTGGGAATCCAGCGCGCGCCGGCGGGAATCGACACGTCGGTCATCATCCCGGCCGCCAGTTCGGCGGCATTGCACAGGGCGATGGCATGCACGGTGCCGAGGTGGTTGGTGATCTCGCGGCGAAACGGCACTTGTACTTGCGCCGAACCGGCGCGCAATTCAGTCACCAGCGGGTTGATGGTGCTGAAGTACGGCGCGACCTGGCAGGCCATCTGGCTGAACGCCTGGGAACCGACGCTGTTGAACATGCTGAGAAACTGACTCATGGAAGAAGCCTCGCGGTTAGAAATTTACAGAATGATGTTCCGTTACAGAATAATGTTCTGTAACGGAACGGTATTCTGTCCGCGGGAAATCTGTCAACCTGTGCGCGTTTCGATGACCGGCACCGATGTGCCCTTTACCCGGATTTTCAACGCCCATGGACACCGCAGATCTACTCGAACGCAGCTACCCCGGCCGCCGCGCCGAACTCAAGCGCGACATCTTTCGCAAGGCCTTGCGCCTGTTCAACGAGCAAGGCATCGAGGCCACCACCATCGAAATGATCCGTGCCGAGTGCGACACCAGCGTCGGGGCGATCTACCACCATTTCGGCAACAAGGAAGGACTGGTGGCCGCGCTGTTCTTCACCGCGCTGGAGGATCAGGCGCGCCTGCGTGACGCCTATCTGGCGGAGGCGGCGACCACCGAAGAGGGCGTGCAGGCGCTGGTCTACAGCTACGTGGATTGGGTCGAGAACCAGCCTGAATGGGCGCGGTTCCAGTATCACGCGCGTTATGCCGTGACCCGGGGCCCGCACAAGGATGAACTGGCCGAGCGCAACAAGACCCGCAACCTGGGCCTGCGCAACTGGCTGGCCGAGTCCGGACGCGCCGCTGAACTCAACGAGTGCCCGGCCGAACTGTTGCCGTCGCTGATCGTCGGTCAGGCCGACAGCTATTGCCGGGCGTGGCTGTCCGGGCGAGTGCAGGGCAGCCCGAAGGCGTATCGCGAATTGCTGGCCCAGGCCGCATGGCGTTCGATCCGTCGCGAACCCGAACGCTGATTTTCAGAGACAAAAAAAGAGCCTCAAGACTCTTTGATGGGGAGGAAGTAGAGCCCGCGAGGCTCAAGATGCGCATGAAGCCAGGTGCGGGCTTGATTGGGGTTCAGAGCACCCGCACCTACGCAGCAGCCTGGTGGCCCAGGCGATTGCGTAACTCCATCGTAGGAAGGTGAGGTTATGCACTCAAGTACCGTCAGTCACCTGCATTTGAGGCGCGGGCGGCTCCCTCCACCCCAGGGGCATCAGCGTGTCAGCGAGCGCCCGGCCAGCCGGCTTTTCCGAGGGCTGCGAGCAGGGTGGCAGCATCCAGCCCCGGCACCGAATGCCCGTTGCCTTCGGTACTGTCGCTGGCCAGCAACGCGTTGATGATCGCTTCTTCCACCGCCTCGGTCGCCGCCAGAAAGAGCTCGCTGATGTGGTCGTTGTTGACCATGCGCAGGCCGTCGCAGGTCGGTGCACCTTTGCCTTCATAGGCGGCGGGCGGGACATGATCGTTGCCGGTGGCGAAGGCGATGAAAATGTCGCCGCTGTGATCCTCGTTGCCGCCGCCGGTGCGCGCCAGACCGAGGCTCGCCCGTTGCGCCAGCCGCGTGCATTGATGTGGCAGCAACGGCGCATCGGTGGCCAGGCACACGACGATCGAGCCCATGCCCGGATGCGGCAACGAAGCGCGCAGGAACGGCGAATCCACCTGTTCCATGTAACGCCCGACCGGGTAGCCGTCGACCCGCAACTCGCTGCGAATCCCGTGGTTGGCCTGGACGATGGCGCCCACCGTCCAGCCACCCTGAGCCTTGCTCAATCGGCGTGATGCGGTGCCGATCCCGCCCTTGAATTCATGGCAGATCATGCCGCTGCCACCGCCCACCGCGCCTTCCTGCACAGGGCCGTAAACGGCATTGTTCAGCGCTTCGGCCACATGTCTGGGCTGCACATGAAAGCCGTTGATGTCGTTGAGCAGACCATCGAAGGTTTCCAGCACCACCGGCATGTTCCAGTAGAGCCGACCGTCGTCCGGTTGCTGCTCGCGATCCAGTTCGATCAAGGCATCGCGCACCACACCCAGGCTGTGGGTGTTGGTGAAGGCGATCGGACTGGTCAGCAGGCCGGCCTCACGAATCCATTCCAGCCCTGTGGCATCGCCGTTGCCGTTGAGTACATGAACGCCAGCGAAACACGGTTGCGCGTTGGTCGAACCGACGCGGGGTTCGATCAGGGTGACGCCGGTGCAAATGTCACGACCGCTGGCGCTGCGGCCGCGCACGTTGCTGTGGCCGACCCGTACGCCGGGTACGTCGGTGATGGCGTTGAGCGGGCCAGGCTGCAATTGGCCGATGCGGATATGGAGATCGCGGGCACGTGGTTTCATTGATGTTCTCTCTATTGGAAGGCAGTGATTTGAACAGTTGTTACTGGCCATTCTTGATCTTGCTCCAGACCCGCGTGCGCACTCGCTCGGTGGCTTTGGGCAATGGCTCGAGGGTGTACAACGTGGCCATCGCCGTGGCGGACGGGTATACCGCCGGGTTGTCCCGAGTGGTCCGGGCAACCAGTGCCGTGGCGGCGCGATTGCCATTGGGGTAGGAAAGGTGATCGCTGACCGGCGCAATCACTTCGGGCCGCAGCAAATAGTCAATGAACGCGAGACCTTGAGCCGGATGCGGCGCGTCCTTGAGCAACACCAGCGTGTCGAACCACACCGGCGCGCCTTCCTTCGGCAGGCTGTACTGAATTTTCACGCCGTTGCCGGCCTGCTCGGCGTTGGTCTTGGCTTCAAGCATCGCGCCGGACCAGCCCACTGCCACGCAAATGTTGCCGTTGGACAGATCGCTGATGAATTTCGAGGAATTGAAGTAGGCGATGTGCGGGCGCAGTTTCAGCAGCAGCGCTTCGGCTTTCTGATAGTCCGCGGCGTTGGTGCTGTTCGGCGGCAGGCCGAGGTAGTGCAGCGCGACCGGGAGCATTTCCGAGGGCGAATCAAGCATCGCCACGCCGCATTCGCCGAGCCTGGCCAGGTTTTCTTCCTTGAACACCAGATCCCAGGAATCCACTGGCGCCTTGTCGCCCAGCACGGCACGTACCTTGTCGACGTTGTAGCCGATGCCGTTGGTGCCCCACAGATACGGCACGGCGTACTGGTTGCCGGGGTCGTTGTTGGCCAGTTTGCCGAGCAGATCGTTGTCAAGGTTCTTCCAGCCCGGCAGTTGTTCGCGGGGCAACGGGGCGAGGGCGCCGGCCTTGATCAGGGTCGGCAGGCTGAAGTTGCTCGCCACCACCACGTCGTAGCCGCTGCGGCTGGTCATCAGTTTGCCTTCCAGCACCTCGGCGCTGTCGAAGGTGTCGTAGACCGGTTCGATACCGCTGTCACGCTTGAAGTCATGCAGGGTGTTCGGGCCGATGTAGTCGTACCAGTTGTAGACATGCACGCTCGGCGCATCGGCCGCCTGCGCACTCAGCGCTGCGGACAAAACGCCCATCAGCCCCAGGTTGATATACCCACGATGACCACGCATGATGCGGCACTCCTGGCCTGTTGGCAGGCCGGTGATGAACAGGAGTGGTCAGCCTATCGGGCGGGCCGCACCGCACCCATTCCCATCATGGGTTACTCAAAAGGGGTAGTGCGTGGACGCGTTGCTGCAGGAATTGCCGGTGCATCAGAGCCTGTCGCGGGTGTTCGCAACGGTCGGTCAGGACGGTTTCTGGCGGGCGCTGGTGGATACGCTGCGGTTGCTGGTGCCGCTGGACAATGCGCTGGTGGCGGTGATGCAGGCGGGGCGGCCGCCGCAATTGCTGATCGACTTCGACAGCCAGGGGCGCGCCGACGAGCAGGAAGAACTGGCCGGTTACTGTGCCGGCATGTACCTGCTTGATCCGTTCTATCAGGCCGCCGTCGCCGGGATCGCCGACGGTCTACACAGTCTCGCGTCCGTGGCGCCGGACCAGTTTCTGCACAGCGAGTACTACCAGAGCTACTTCCGTTCGGTGGTCGGCGCGGATGAGCTGCAATTTCTGGTCAATCTCGATGACGGCGTGCTGGGCTTGTCGATGGGCCGCTCGACGGCGTTCAGTTTGCAGGAGCAGGGGCGCCTGCTCTGCGTGCGGGACTGGGTGCTGTCAGCGATGCGCCGGCATGTGCAGTTGATGCCGCCGCAAGGCGCAGCGGTCGAGGCGCCGGTCGGTGATATTGCGGCGCTGCTCGACCGCTTCGACGCCCGCCTGACTGTGCGCGAAATCGACACGGCGCGCCTGATTCTCCAAGGCTTTTCCAGCAAGGCCATCGCCCAGCACATGAACATTTCGCCGGAGACCGTGAAGGTGCACCGGCGCAATCTCTATCACAAGCTCAACGTCACCGGGCATGGCGAGTTGTTTGCGCTGGTATTGCGCCCGCGCTGACGGGGTCAGCCGATCTGCTTGAACAGCAGCGCCTTCAGGCCGCTTTCAGGATCGACATCGGGAAACTCCGGCGGATTCTCCAACCTTTGCTCGAAGCGCAGGCTTGGCGCTTCCTGGGTTACGCCGTCGATCAGGAAGTCCGAACCGAACGAAGGATCGTTCATGCACGCCAGCACCGTGCCTTGCGCGGTGAGCAGTTCCGGCAGACGACGCAGCACACGCCGGTAATCCTTGGTCAGCAGAAAACTGCCTTTCTGGAACGACGGCGGGTCGATGATCACCAAATCGTACGGGCCGCTGTTGATGACCTTGCCCCAGGATTTGAACAGGTCATGGCCCAGGAAACTCACCTTGCTCAGGTCATGCCCGTTCAACCGGTGATTGTCGCGGCCCCGGCTCAGGGCGGCGCGGGACATGTCGAGGTTGACTACATGGCTGGCGCCGCCCTCGATGGCCGCCACCGAGAAGCCGCAGGTGTAGGCGAACAGGTTCAGCACCCGTTTGCCCGCCGCTTGTTCGCGCACCCAGTTGCGGCCATAACGCATGTCGAGGAACAGCCCGGCGTTCTGCTTGCGGCCCAGGTCCACGCGGTATTTCAACCCGCCCTCGGCGATGGTCATTTCGTCGATCTCGTCCCCCAGCAGCCATTCGGCGGTGCTTTGCGGCAAGTAACGGTGCTGGATCAACAAAGTATGGGCGCCGGATTGCTGCCATTGCTCTGAACCGGTGATCTCCAGCAACAGACGTTTAAGGTCTTCCAGCTGCGAAGCCTCGGGCTCCTTGAACAGCGACACCAGCACCACGCCCTGCAGCCAGTCCACGGTGACTTGCTCCAGCCCCGGCCAGCAACGTCCGCGCCCATGGAACAGGCGCCGGGTTTCGGTCGGTGCCGACGTCAGCGCCGTGAGCAGATGGGTGTGAAGAGTGGCGAGGGCTTGAGGGTTCATCAATCGGAATCGGCCAGCAAAAGGGTGGGCATTTTAACCACAAACAGGCCGTGACGAGGGCTTGCCGACCGACGTTATCGAAAAGACCTGTATCTAAAATGAATTTCTGTACAAGGTGTCGCTCATACCAGATAAGCAGCGGGTTCAATCCGCTGAAAATGTTCATGTTGTTCAGGGAGTGCCAGTTCATGTGTCCAGTTCCGTCGTCGAGCGCGCACCTTCCTGACGGGTTGATTCTGGTAGTGGAAGACGATCCGTTGATTCTGGAGTTTCTGTGCGAAATTCTTCAGGAGGAAGGTTTCAAGGTGGAGCCGCAGACCAGCGCCGATGCGGCGTCGCAATACCTGGAGGAGCACGCGCCGGAAGTCGCGCTGTTGCTGACCGATATCACTATGCCCGGCACGCTTAACGGCGCCGACCTGGCCAATCTGGTCGGTGATCGCTGGCCGGACAAACCGGTGATGGTCATGTCCGGCTATGAAACACCGGAAACCTCGGGCGTGAAGCATCCGGTGGCGTTCATCAAAAAGCCCTGGGCCATCGGGCAGTTGCTCGATTGCGTCGACGGTGCGTTCAAATCCAAGGCGCCGCGGCTGCACTGAAGCGTCTCGCAGGTGCTACATTGCCGGGCATCGTTGCCCGGCCCCTTGCGAGGAAGTGATCTTTTGTCTGCTCACGATGCTGTTTTCAATCGCGCGTTCGGCGCGTTCCTGTTCGACATGGACGGCACCGTCCTCAACTCCATTGCCGCTGCCGAGCGAATCTGGTCCGCCTGGGCCGTGCGCCACGGGGTGGACGTCGACACGTTCTTGCCGACTATCCACGGAGCGCGCGCCATCGACACCATCACGCGTTTGAACCTGCCGGGCGTGGACGCCGAGGCGCAAGCGGCGTTCATCACCGAGGCGGAAATCGAAGACGTCGAAGGCATTGTCGAAATCCCCGGTGCGGCGGCGTTTCTCAAGTCGTTGCCGGCGGATCGCTGGGCCATGGTGACGTCGGCGCCTCGGGAACTGGCGTTGCGGCGGATGGCGGCGGCAGGGATTCCTGAGCCGACGGTGATGATCACCGCCGAGGACGTGACCGCTGGCAAACCTGATCCGGCCGGTTATCGGCTGGCGGCCGAGCGTATGGGCCTGGAACCGGCGGACTGCCTGATCTTCGAAGACGCCACCGTCGGTATTCAAGCCGCTGAAGCCGCCGGTGCGCTGTTGATGATCATCACCACGACTCACCAGCATCCGCTTGAAACCGCCCACGCGACCATCGCCAGCTACCGCGACCTCACGCTGAACATCGACAGCGACGGCCAGTTGCGCCTGCAACCTCAATAAACACCGGGCACCAAGCGCCAGCTGCGCGCGCAATAGGCGTCGTATTCGGCGCCGAACTGCGTGCGCAGCAAGGCCTCTTCGGAGTGGATGCGGGCGATCAGCGGGATCAGCGTCAGCGCAGCCAGCAACAGGCCGACAACCGAGCGAAACGCCAGCGCCCAGCCGATCGCATTGATCACCAGCCCCAGATAACTGGGGTTGCGCAGGTGCCGATAAATGCCCTCGGTCACCAGCCGATGCCCCGGCTGAATCGCCACCAGCCCGCTGAACCGATGGCCGAGTACAAACACCGGCCACAAGCGCAACACGCCACCGACAATGAACAGCAACGCTCCCAACCAGCGGGTGCCTTCGCGGCCGATGGTCCAGAAACCGATGCGGTCGCAGTAAGCCGGCAGAACGGCACTGACCAGACCGATCACGGCGAACGCCGGAATCACCCAGCGATTGGCCCGATCCTCGCGTTCGCCGGTGCTCAGGTTCACTTCCGTGAACAGCGACGCCACCACCATGGCCAGCGTGGCCAGCGCCACCACGACCAGCGCCCCGTGAGAAAAAAACACCGCCACGCCACCGATGCCCCACATAGCCAGGCCCAGATAGGCGAGGGTGGCGAGCACTGCGACCACGGTCATTTGCGCTGACATTTTCATAGGCACCTCACAGCTGTTCCGTTCAGTGTAGATCCCGGCACGATCCCCGGCGTTTAACCGCTGGCAGGGCCGTGGACCAAACTCCAGGCTGAGACCTTCCGATCATCCGATTCGCCGCTTCGGGAGTCCGCCATGCTGTACATCCGCACGCCGCTGATCGTCCATCCAAGTCTGTCGACCGCATCCCGGCGCATCTGGCTGAAGTTGGGAAACCAGCAAACGTGCGGCTCGGGGGTGAGTATCAGTGCGCAACGGTTGGGGGAGTGGGCGCGGATGGGGATTTGAGCGCTCAGGGATTGCACGTTGACCGCCGGCTCCGTCCAGCTCCACCGCCCACTTCAATTCCCCACACTCGAAATCCACATCGCCGCAATCCATGGCGTCGATATCAAGGCGACTGCACTACAATTCTCGCTGGCCGGTCCGGCCGGTTTCTGGCAGGCCATGCGTGAAGCGAAACGGGTGTCCTGACGTGCACCATTACCCATTGATGAGGTGAAAGCATGAAGATCGATCTGAGCGGAAAACTGGCGATTGTCAGCGGCAGCACGGCGGGCATCGGTTTGGGCATCAGCCAGTCGCTGGCCGAGGCAGGCGCTACGGTGGTGGTGATCGGTCGCGACGCGGCCAAGGTCGAGCAGGCGCTGGCAAGCATTCGCGACAAGGTGCCGGGCGCGCAACTGCGCGGTCTGACGGCGGATCTGGGCACGGCCGAAGGCGCGCAGAAACTGTTCGCCGCCGAACCGAAAGCCGACATCCTGGTGAACAATCTCGGGATTTACAACGCCGTGGATTTTTTCGACGCGCCGGACGATGAGTGGACGCGCTTTTATGAAATCAACGTGATCTCCGGCGTGCGCCTGTCGCGGCATTACGTACCGGCGATGGTCGAGCAGGGCTGGGGCCGGGTGATTTTCCTGTCTTCGGAATCCGGCGTGGCTACCCCGGCCGACATGATCAACTACGGCGTGACCAAAAGCGCCAACCTCGCGGTGTCCCATGGCCTGGCCAAACGCCTGGCGGGCACCGGGGTGACGGTCAACGCGATCCTGCCCGGGCCGACCTTGACCGACGGAGTCGAGGAAATGCTCAAGGATGCCGCCGCCGAGTCCGGCCGCAGCCTGCGGGACGAGGCAGACGCGTTTGTTCGAAGGGCCCGTCCGAGCTCGATCATCCAGCGTGTGGCGGATGTCGAAGAGGTCGCGCACCTGGTCACCTACATCGCTTCACCGCTGTCCTCGGCCACCACCGGCGCCGCGTTGCGGGTCGACGGCGGCGTGGTCGACAGCCTGACTATCTGAATTCATTGAGAGAGACTTTTCATTTATGGCAACAGCATCGGCAACGATCGACATCCCGGCTTCGGCCGATCAGGTCTGGCAATTGATTGGCGGCTTCAACACCTTGCCGGACTGGCTGCCGTTCATTCTCAACAGCGAACTGAGCGAAGGCGGGCGCGTGCGCACTTTGCAAACTGCTGACGGCGCGGTGGTGGTCGAGCGTCTGGAGACGTTCGATAACGCGGGCAAAACCTACAGCTATTCGATTCTGCAGGCACCGTTTCCGGCCACCGATTATCTGGCGACGATTCGTGTTGAAGCACAGGGGCAGGGCGCGCGGGTGACGTGGTCGGGGCGCTTCACGGCCAAGGGCGTGAGCGATGAGGAAGTGGTGGCGTTGTTCAGCGGCGTCTATCAGGGCGGGCTCGAAGCGCTGCGCGCCAACTACCCAACATAACCCGTGATGATCGTTCCCACGCTCTGCGTGGGAATGCCTCAAGGGACGCTCCGCGTTCCAGCTCTGGAAGGGACGCGGAGCGTCCCGGGCTGCATTCCCACGCAGAGCGTGGGAACGATCTATGAAGGTCAAGCCTGTGAAATCAGACTTTGCCGACAATCCAGCACCAGCTTCGCCCCGCCCAGATCGCTGCGTCCCACCTCAAGGCTGAACCCGTGCAGGTTGACGATCGCCGCGACGATCGACAGCCCCAGGCCAAAACCATTTTGCAGTTGCCCGCCCTCGGCGCGGTAGAAACGCTGGAACACCGCTTCCCGCTCGGATTCGGGAATGCCGGGGCCGGAGTCATGCACTTCGATCCGCGTATGCCCCGCATCATTGACCCCGCGCAACACCACCGTACCACCGGCCGGGGTGAACTTGATCGAGTTGCTCAACAGGTTCGCCAGGGCTTCAAACAGCAACGCCCGGTCACCGTTCAGCATGGGCAGGGTTTCTGGCATGTTCAGTTCGAAACGCAGCTCGTCGTCTTCGGCCAGCGGCAGATAGAATTCGTGCAGTTCCTGCAACAACAACACCGGATCAAGCTCGACAAACCCCGAGCGCCGCTGACGATCCTCAAGTTCCGAAATTCTCAGCAACCCGCGAAACCGTGCCATCAGCGTATCGGCCTCGGCCAGCACCAGATCCAGTTGCGCCGCTTCCGGCGAGCCTTCGCCGGCCTGTTGCTGCATGCGATACAACTGCGCCCGCAAACGGGTCAGCGGGGTGCGCAGGTCATGGGCGATGTTGTCGCACACGCCTTTGACTTCATTCATCAGGCGCTCGATGCGATCGAGCATGGCGTTGACGATGGCGGCGAGCATGTCCAGCTCATCGCGGCGATTGGACAGCGGCAAACGATGAGTCAGGTCGCCGGCGACAATCGACTGGGCGCTGGCCTGGATCGCCCGAATCCGCCGCAGCGGCCGCCGACGCAGCAAATGCCAGCCGATGATCCCCGGCACAATCGTCAGCGATACGCCCCAGAACAACGCATGCAGAATGATTTTCGTCACCGCGAACAGCGAACCGTTGTCCCGCAGCAGCACCAGCCAGCGGCCGTCGCGGGTCGGGGTGGCGACCGCGTCGCAACTGTCATTGGGCAGGGTCGGATCGTCGGAGTCGGCGCATTCGCTGAGCATGTGGATCTTGCCGTCCAGCGGCAGCCCCTCGGGGATCTTCTGCAACGCGCCGCCGAGGTAGCGGTGCTGGGCGTCAAACAGGCCATAGGCGTCGATGCCGCGAATGTCGAAGGTCATGCTGGCGGCGAGCGCGTCTTCCAGTTGATCGCCGCGAAAGTGCGAAAACAGATGCTGACGTTGCATCAGCGAATGCTTGGCGAGGTTGTCGAGATAACCGGAAACCTCGAAGTACATGACCCCCATCAGGATCGCACTCCACGCCACGAACAACGAACTGTACAGCGCCAGCAAGCGGCTGCTGGAGGAGCGCCAACCGTCAGACGGGTTCGGCAATGACATAACCCGAGCCTCGCACTGTGCGGATCAGCGGGACATTGCCCGGCGGGTCGATCTTCTTGCGCAGGCGGCCGATGTGCACGTCGATCAGGTTGGTGCCGGGATCGAAGTGATAGCCCCAGACTTCCTCGAAAATCATCATCCGCGACAGGATCTGGCCGCTGTTGCGCATCAGAAACTCCAGCAGTTTGTACTCGGTCGGCAGCAGCGTCAGCACCTGTTCGGCGCGACGGGCTTCGTGGCTGATCAGGTCGAGTTGCAGATCCGCCACCTGCAAGGTGGTCGGTTGGGCGCCGTTGCTGTTCTGCCGGCGCAGCAACACTTCAACCCGGGCGGCCATTTCATCGGTGGCGAACGGTTTGGTCAGGTAGTCATCGCCACCGGCGCGCAAGCCGCGCACGCGCTCGTCGACGTCGGAGAGGGCGCTGATCATCAGGATCGGTGTGGCCACGCCCATGGTGCGCAGGGTGGTGACGATGGCCAGGCCATCGAGTTCCGGCAGCATGCGGTCAAGGGTGATCAGGTCGTAGTTGCCGCTGACGGCGCGGTCCAGGCCTTCACGGCCGTTGTCGACCCAGTCCACGTCGAGGCCGTGGCTGCTCAGTTCGGCGACAATTTCCCGGGCGGTCACGGCGTCGTCTTCGATGGTCAGGATGCGAGTCATGGTGGGCCTGCTGGTCTGTTCAAACGCAATGGCAGCATTTTGCCAAGATTTTGCGCTGGCGCTTTAAATTAACTTTCATGTTTTAGCGGATAGAAACGCGATGGCGCGGCTTTTGTGCCAATGCATAAAACCCGCTGATATCGACCCGTTGTTGCAAATTGCATGGTCCTGGGAAGTTCATAATTTTTAACTGATTGAATTAAAACGAATTATTTAATGTTGGCGACTGGCACGGTCACTGCAATTCCTCTGATGACGAGTTGTAACACCATTTTTCATGCCTGGAGCACTACAACAATGAATAGATCCTCTGATGGGTTTTATCCTGCCTACGAAGGAGAGTCGAGCAACGTCTCAGGGGTGTCCTGGGGCGCGATTTTCGCAGGGGCTGCCGCTGCAGCGGCACTGTCGCTGATTCTGGTGCTGTTGGGTTTCGGTCTGGGCTTCTCCGCCGTTTCACCCTGGGCCGGTGAGGGCGTCAGTGCCAAGGGCCTGGGCATTTCAACCATCATCTGGCTGGCCGCCACACAAATCATCGCTTCGGGACTGGGTGGCTACATCGCCGGTCGCCTGCGGGTGAAATGGGCCAACATGCACGGTGACGAAGTGTACTTTCGCGACACCGCCCATGGCTTCCTCGCCTGGTGCGTAGCAACGCTGGTTACCGCGACGCTGGTGGTCGGTTCGGTCAGCAGCATCGTCAGCGGCGGTGTGCAGGCCGGTGCAAGCGTTGCCGGTGGCGCAGCCAGTGCGATGACCCAAGCAGCCGGCACCGCAGCGTCCAACACTGACAGCGATCAGTACGGCTACTTCGTCGACAGCCTGTTCCGCGACGATCGTCCCGCCGCCGTCAGCGATGACGCCGCCCGTGGCACCGTGACCCGGATCTTCGCCCAGAGCCTGGCCAACGGTCAGCTCAGCGCCGAAGACCGTAGCTACCTCGCCCAACTGGTCGCCCAGCGTACCAACCTGACCCAGGCCGACGCCGAACGTCGGGTCGATGAAATCTACGCCCGCACCCAGAAGGCAATCGCCGACGCCAAGGTTAAAGCGCAACAAGCTGCCGACACCGCCGCCAAAGTCGCTGCCTGGACTTCGTTGTGGATGTTCATCGCGCTGCTGGCCGGTGCGTTCTTCGCCAGTCTCTCGGCCACCTTCGGCGGTCGCCGCCGGGATGCGGTCGAGTACGTCGAAGTCGAAACCTACACCACGACCACGCTGCCGCCAGTCCGTTAATCAAGGAGAACCACCATGCGCTCACTACTGCTGTTTTTCCTCGGCGTTCCAATCCCGATCATCATCCTGATCGCCCTGTTCGTGCACTGATTACTTGAGGCATATGCCTTGGCCGCTTCCACCTTCGGGTTGAAGCGGCTTTTTGCTGTCTGCGCGGGCCGAAGGCGCAGAACCGACCAGTCATTTCCATGGCGTGGATCAATATTCGTCGGCGCAATATCCCCTACCGTGAAATTTCCAGGCCCTTGCCGCTGGATCGACTACATTGCTTGCGCGCACTTTGCTGCGCGAGCAGGAATAACCTGCCGGCCCGATAGAGAGCGATAACCCCCACGAGCCGGCGAGGTGTAGTGCAGCAAGGAGCTGTTTCAACCTCACCTGAACCTTTTCACGGATGATCATTGCAATGCACTGCCTAGAAAGAACCTTCGATATCCAGCCTTTGACGCAGGCGGATATGACTGTCCACATCAACGGCCAGCCGGTCACCGCCGCCATTGGCGAAACCGTGCTCAGCGTCATTCAGTCCCTCGGCGTGCGCCAGGTCGCGCGCAACGATCACAACCAGATCAGCGGTGCCTATTGCGGCATGGGCGTGTGCCAGTGCTGCCTGGTGAGAATCAATGGCCGGCACAAGCGCCGCGCCTGCCAGACCGTGGTGCGCGAGGGCATGCTGATCGAAACCCAGGCCAACCGTATTCACGGGCAGGAGGTGCTATGAGCCTGCATCCGGTGATCGTCGGCGGTGGTCCGGCGGGAATGGCTGCGGCCATCGAACTGGCCCTGCACGGGGTGCGCTGCACCTTGCTTGAAGAAGCTTCGCGTCTTGGCGGCGTGGTCTATCGCGGGCCGCTGCGTGACGGGGTGCAGCTCGATTATCTGGGGCCGCGTTATTCCGAGGCGCTGGGCAAATTGCACGGTGATTTTCAGGAGCAGTCCGGGCTGATCGACGTGCGTCTCAACCACCGCGTGGTCGGCGCCGAAGGCACGCGCTCGCTGGTGGTGCTGGACGGCGACGAGCGTTTGCACGAAATCCAATACCCGCAGTTGCTGCTGGCCGCCGGTTGCCACGAGCGCAGCGTGCCGTTTCCTGGCTGGACCTTGCCCGGTGTGATCATGCTCGGCGGTCTGCAATTGCAGATCAAAAGCGGCGTGGTCAAACCGCAGGGGCCGGTGGTGATTGCCGGCACCGGGCCGCTGTTGCCACTGGTGGCGACCCAGTTGCATGCGTCGGGCGTGAGTGTGGCGGGTGTCTACGAGGCCTGCGCATTCGGCAAGATCGCCAAGGAAAGTCTGGCACTGCTGAACAAGCCGCAGCTGTTCCTCGATGGCTTGAGCATGCTCGCTTATCTGAAACTGCACGGCATCCCGATGAACTACGGCTGGGGCGTGGTCCAAGCGCACGGCGAAGGCGAACTGAAAAGCGTCAGCGTGGCGCCGTACTCGGCAACGTGGGAGCCGGACATGAGCCGCGTCGAACGCTTCGAAGCGAAGACGCTGGCGGTCGGCTACGGCTTCATTCCGCGTACGCAGCTGAGTCAGCAGATGGGCCTGGATCACGGCTTCAGCGACGACGGCTACCTGCGCGCCAATGCCAACATCTGGCAGCAAAGCAGCGAGCCCCATGTGCATCTGGCCGGTGACATGGGCGGTATTCGCGGCGGCGAAGCGGCGATGCTGGCCGGCAAGATCGCGGCAACCTCGATCCTGCTGCAACGCGGTGTGCTGGAGGAGGAACTGGCGCGAGTCCGTCGCGACCGTTATCTGGGCAAACTCAAAGCCATCGTGCGTTTCCGCGCGGCGGTGGATCGCTACACCGAACGCGGTGTCGGGCAGACCGCATTGCCGGCCGCCGACACGGTGATCTGCCGCTGCGAACATGCGACCCGCGCCGACATCGACCGCGCCCTGGAGCAGGGCGTACAAGACATCGCCAGCCTGAAAATGCGCACCCGCGTGAGCATGGGCGATTGTCAGGGGCGGATGTGCGTCGGTTATTGCAGCGACCGCTTGCGTCAGGCCACCGGGCGCAAGGATGTCGGCTGGCTGCGACCGCGTTTCCCGATCGATCCGATTCCTTTTTCCGCGTTCCAGTCCCTCGGCACGGAGGCCGTTTCCCATGAGTAAGTTCTATGACGTGGTCATCGCCGGCGGCGGTGTGATCGGCGCGTCCATCGCCTATCAGTTGTCCAAGCGCAAAGACCTCAAGGTCGCGTTGATCGACGCCAAGCGTCCGGGCAACGCGACCCGCGCTTCGGCCGGCGGCCTGTGGGCGATTGGCGAGTCGGTGGGGCTGGGCTGCGGGGTGATTTTCTTCCGCATGATGTCGGCCAACCGCAAGCGCGAAACCCAGGGCGCGGCGGTGGCGGTGGACTCCAGCACGCCGCACATCCTGCCGCCGTCGTTCTTCGATTTTGCCTTGCAGTCCAACGCGCTGTACCCGGCGCTGCACCGTGAGCTGAAAGACAATCACGGAATGGATTTCAAGTTCGAAAAGACCGGGCTCAAATTCGTCATTTATGACGATGAAGACCGGTTGTACGCCGAGCACATCGTCGGCTGCATCCCGCATCTGGCCGATCAGGTGCGCTGGCTCGATCAGGCTGCATTGCGCGAGTCCGAGCCGAGTGTCAGCCATGAAGCGCGCGGTGCGCTGGAGTTTCTCTGCGACCATCAGGTCAGCCCGTTCCGCCTGGCCGACGCCTACACCGAAGGCGCCCGGCAGAATGGCGTGGCCATGTTCGTCAACACCAACATCACCGGCGTGCTGCACCACGGTCGGCGGGTGACTGGCGTACAGACGGCCGAAGCCGGGGTGTTCCACTGCAAGACCCT
The DNA here is from genome assembly GCF_002113215.1 of Pseudomonas sp. B15(2017). Taxonomy (NCBI): domain Bacteria; kingdom Pseudomonadati; phylum Pseudomonadota; class Gammaproteobacteria; order Pseudomonadales; family Pseudomonadaceae; genus Pseudomonas; species Pseudomonas sp. B15(2017). Next base: position 6,651 of record NZ_NEJZ01000010.1, on the reverse strand, counting down.
GATCAACGCCGCGGGTGCCTGGGCTGCAGACTTGAGCGAATGGGCGACCGGCATCCGCATTCCGGTGAAACCGGTGAAAGGTCAGATCCTGCTGACCGAACGCCTGCCGAAAATCCTCAACGGTTGCCTGACCACCAGCGATTGCTACATGGCGCAGAAGGACAACGGCGAAATCCTCATCGGCAGTACCACCGAGGACAAGGGCTTTGACGTCACCACGACCTGGCCGGAAATCGCCGGGCTGGTGCAGGGCGCGGTGCGTTGTCTGCCGGAACTGGCGGACATCAACCTCAAGCGCACCTGGGCCGGGCTGCGGCCGAGCTCGCCGGACGAGTTGCCGATTCTCGGGCCGATGGCCGGAGTGGAGGGTTATCTCAATGCCTGCGGGCATTTCCGCACCGGCGTGCTGACGTCGGCGATTACCGGAGTGTTGCTGGACAAACTGGTCAACGATGAACCGCTGCCGCTGGACATCACGCCGTTTCTGGCGGATCGGTTTGAAGTGGCGCCGGCCAAAGAAGAGAGGGAGCTGGAGATGGCCTGAACCTGTGGGAGTTTCCCACCTGATCGTTCCCACGCTCTGCGTGGGAATGCCTCAAGGGACGCTCCGCGTTCCAGCTCCGGAACGGACGCGGAGCGTCCCGGGCTGCATTCCCACGCGGAGCGTGGGAACGATCAACTCTGAAAACGTCAGGGCTTGCCCGATTGTTCTTCCAGTTGATCCGACTCGAACAACCGGGCCAGTTCCGCCCGCGCTTCCTGGGCGGTCTGCAGGACTTTGGCCGCGTCGTCGTACACCGCGTGTTGAGCCTCGAGCACCTGTTCGTCATGGTGCTTGAAGCGCTTGATCCGTGCATCGGCCTGGGCTTGAGTCAAGCCAAGGCCAACCAACGTGCGGCGGCTCATTTCCAGACTCGAGTAATAAGTCTCCCGGATCGGATCGGCACCGACATCCACCAACCGATGAACATGCTGCCGGTTACGCGCCCGGGCGATGATTTTCATGTGCGGGTAGAGCTTGCGCACGATTTCGGCAGTCTTGATGTTGGTTTCCGGATCGTCCGTGGCAATCACGAAATATTCCGCCTCACCAACCTTGGCCGCGTTGAGGATTTCCGGGCGCATCGGGTCACCGTAGAACACCGGCACACCACCGAAACTGCGGGACAGTTCGATGGTTTCCACCGACGTATCCAACGCCACGAACTTGATGTTCTGCGCCCGCAGGATCCGCGCCACGATCTGACCCATCCGGCCCATGCCGGCGATCACGACACGTGGGGTTTCGGTTTCGATCTGGCGGAATTTCTCCGGCACTTCTACCGGCTGCACTTTCGGGCTGACCAACCGTGCGCAGACCAGCAGCAACAACGGTGTGACCGCCATCGACAGGGTGATGGTCAGCACCAGCAGGTCGTACAGACGCGGTTCGAACAGGCCCTGATCGCGACCGATCTTGAACACCACAAAGGCGAATTCACCGCCCGCCGCCAGCACGATGCCGAGGCGAATCGCGCTGACCTTGTTCAACCCACCGGCCAGACGCCCGACCACAAACAGCAACGGCAACTTCAAGGCGATCAGCAGCAGCGTCAGCCCCAGCACCGTGATCGGCGCGCTGAGCAGCAGACCGAGGTTGGCGCCCATGCCGACGCTGATGAAAAACAGCCCCAGCAGCAGGCCCTTGAACGGCTCGATCTGCGCTTCCAGCTCATGGCGATATTCCGAATCCGCCAGCAGCAATCCGGCAAGAAACGCGCCCAACGCCATCGACACGCCGACCATGTCCATCAGCCACGCGGTGCCGATCACCACCAGCAACGCAGTGGCGGTGGAGACTTCCGGCAGACCGGATTTCGCCACCACGCGAAACACCGGACGCAACAGATAACGCCCGCCGATCACCACCACGGCGATGCTGCCGAGCACCTGCAAACTGTGGCGCACATCGTCGGCAGTGCTGGTGTGGTGATCGACGCCCGCAAGCATCGGCACCAGCGCGATCAGCGGGATCGCGGCGATGTCCTGGAACAGCAGAATCGCAAACGCCAGCCGTCCGTGCGGGCTGGTCAGTTCCTTGCGCTCCGCCAGGCTTTGCAAGCCGAACGCGGTGGACGACAGCGCCAGACCCAGGCCCAAGACAATCGCGCTGTTCAGCGGCTGGCCGAACACCAGCAACGCCAGCACACCAATCACCGAACCGGTCAGCAGCACCTGCGCCAGACCCACGCCGAATACCGATTTGCGCATCACCCACAAACGTCGCGGCGACAGCTCCAGACCGATGATGAACAACAGCAAAACCACGCCCAGTTCCGAGATATGGCTGACGCTTTGCGGATTGCCGATCAGGCCCAGCACCGACGGGCCGATGATCACCCCGGCAAACAGATAGCCGAGCACTGCGCCTAGTTGCAGGCGCTTGGCCAGGGGAACGGTAAGCACGGCGGCCAGCAGAAAAACGACGGCGGCTTGTAACAGATTGCCTTCATGGGGCATGAGCGGAACTCCAGTAACGCGGTACGGCGGGGGCGACAAGGATAAAGGTTGCAACAATGGCAGATCTACCGCATGCCCGGCTTGAGCAGATGTGCTTGTGTAATAATTTGCATCAATTGGTTACATTTATAGCCTCAGCGAATCAATCCTCCAGAGTTTTCCATGGCCATCAACTTCGACCTCAACGACCTGCAAGCCTTTCGCGCGGTGGTCGAGCAGGGCAGTTTCCGCAAGGCCGCCGACACCGTGCGCCTGTCGCAACCGGCCCTGAGCCGACGCATCGAAAAGCTCGAAGACGCCCTCGGCGTGAAGCTGTTCGAACGCACCACGCGCAAGGTCAGCCTGACCCAGGCCGGACGCGGTTTCATGCCCAGCGTCGAACGTTTGCTCGACGATCTGGACGTCGCGTTGCTCGGCATCAGTGAAGTCGCCTCGAACCGGCAGGGCCACGTGACTGTCGCCTGCGTGCCGTCGGCGGCGTATTACTTCATGCCGAGCGTGGTCGCCCGCTATCACCGGCAGTTCCCGCGCATCAAAGTCAAAGTCCTCGATTCCAGCGCCCACGACGTGCTGAGCGCGGTGGTCAATGGCGAGGCGGATTTCGGTCTGAGTTTCATGGGCACTCAGGAGGCGGGCGTGGATTTCGAGCCGCTGGTGCAGGAGAGCTACGTGGTCGCCTGTCGCCGCGATCATCCGCTGGCCGGGCGCAGCAGCGTGACCTGGGACGAGTTCTACCGGCAGGATTACATCTCGCTCGACAAGACCTCGGGCAACCGTTTTCTGCTGGATCAGGCTTTGGCCAAAGTGGTGCCGCAACGCCCGAGCATCTGCGAGACGCGGCATGTGACGACCATGATCGGTCTGGTGGAAGCGGGGCTGGGCGTGGCGGCGGTGCCGTTGATGGCGATGCCGGCGGCGGATCATCCGATCCTGACGCGGGTGCCGCTGACCGAACCACAAGTGATGCGCAGCGTCGGCATCATCAAACGCCGGGGCCGTACGCTGACCCCGGCGGCATTGGAACTGGAGCGGCTGGTGGTGGAAATGAAAGTCCAGCCGCCGACGGTCAGCGCTTGACCGAGTCCAGCCCGGTGGCCTGAACGTCAGGCTGGGCGGCAGGCGCGGCCAGATAAGCGAGCAAGGCTTTCGCTTCCTCTGGATGCTGCGCACCCACCGGAATCCCTGCTGCAAATCGTGTTACCGACTGCACCGACTCCGGAATCTTCGCCACAAAACTCACCCCTGGCACCGGCAGCAACTCACTGACCTGCTGGAAGCCCAGTTGATAGTCGCCCGTGGCGACCACCGAGCCCACAGGGATTTTCGGGATCATCTTCGCCTTCGGTTTCAGCTGATCTTCGATACCGAGTTTCTTGAACAACTGCTGCTCGATGTACACGCCGCTGGCGCTGTCGGAGTAGGCCACCGATTTTGCATCCAGCAGGGTTTTCTTCAGGGCATCGACATTGCTGATGTCCGGTTTTGGCGCACCTTCGCGCACCACCAGGCCGATTCGCGAATCTGCCAGTTCTACCCGCGACGCCGGGTCGACCTTGCCTTGCTTGATCAGATCATCGAGGGCGTAGCCGACCATGATCACCACGTCGGCCTTTTCGCCACGGGCAAGGCGATTGGGGATTGCCTCCGGTGCCTTGCCCATCGACGGGCCGAGTTGGGTGTCCAGGGTGTTGCCGGTGGCAGCGGCGAATTTCGGCCCGAGGATCTTGTAGGCAGCGGTAAAACCGCCGGAGGTCATGACCCGCAACTCTTCGGCCTGGGCCGCAACGTTGAACGCAAGACCGGCGAGCAGGGCTGTAACGGTAAACAGTTTTTTCATGGTGATGTTCTCAGGCAGTAGCAGGTTGCAGACGACCGCCGGCGCGGCGATACAGATACAGCGTCGCACCCAGTGCGCAGAGCGCGCCGATGCTCATCCAGTAACCCGGAGCGGCTTTGTCGCCGGTGTACTGGATCAGGAAGGTCGACATCGCTGGCGTGAATCCGCCGAACACGGCGGTGGCGAGGCTATAGGCCAGGGAGAAACCGGCCACGCGCACTTCTACCGGCATGATTTCGGTCAGGGCCGGAATCATCGCGCCGTTGTACAGGCCGTAGATAAACGACAGCCACAACAGCGACAGCAGCATATGGCTGAAGCTTGGCGCCTGCACCAGATACGACAGCGCCGGATACGTGGTGGCCAGGGCCAGCAACGCCATGGCGATCAGCACCGGACGGCGCCCGACACGATCGGACAACGCGCCGCCAATCGGCAGCCAGAAAAAGTTGGAAACGCCCACCAGCAGTGTCACCAGCAACGCATCGGAGGTGCTCAGGTGCAGCACGGTTTTACCGAAGGTCGGTGCGTACACGGTGATCAGGTAAAACGCGGTGGTGGTCAGGGCAACCATCAGCATCCCGCCCAGCACTACGCCCCAGTTCTGACCGAGGGTGCGGAACACTTCCTTCATGCTCGGACGATGTTTACGAGCGGCGAACTCTTCGGTTTCCGCCAGATTGCGTCGCAGAAAGAAGATGAACGGGACGATCATGCAGCCGACGAAAAACGGAATCCGCCAGCCCCAATCGGCGACCGCTTGCGGTGCCATCCACTGGTTCAAGCCATAACCCAGCGCAGCGGCGACGACGATGGCCACCTGCTGACTGGCCGACTGCCAGGCGGTGAAAAAGCCTTTGCGACCGGGCGTGGCGATCTCCGAGAGATACACCGAAACCCCGCCCAGTTCCGCACCCGCGGAGAAGCCTTGCAACAGCCGCCCGATCAACACCAGCGCCGGGGCAAACAGGCCGATGGTTTCATATCCGGGCACCAGCACAATCAGGATCGTGCCGCTGGCCATGATCGACAGGGTGACGATCAGACCTTTGCGCCGACCGACGTCATCGATGTACGCGCCGAGCACGATAGCCCCCAGCGGACGCATCAAAAAGCCTGCGCCGAACACTGCAAAAGTCATCATCAGAGAGGCGAACTCACTGCTCGCCGGGAAGAACACCGCCGCGATCTGCGTGGCGTAGAAGCCGAACAGAAAGAAGTCGAACTGTTCGAGGAAGTTACCCGAGGTCACCCGGAAAATGGCGCCGGCCCGCGAGCCGCCGTGTGGGATTGAGGCTGTCATAGAAAAGTACTCCACCGCTTTTATGACGTGCGCGACGGGGAGGCGGCGCACGGTTTTTATTGGGGCGGATAGTGGCGCGCAGGGATCGATTTGTTAATTGCATAGTTGGCATGGATTGATGTGCGGAGCGGATCAATGCAGTTGTTCCTATTTAGCGACTGTTCCTACGAAGACTGACGAAGCGCCTTACATAAAATCACTGCCTTCCCTTGATAGCGTGCCCGCCAATTCTCGCGAGCACGAACCACGGACGGTTTGGACATCGCGCTCTTTTCCTCTTTGCTTAAGGATAAGCGTATGTTCCGGTCGGCCAATGCGGCGCATTTCGTGTTGCAGATTCCTGCGATCCGCCACGACTTCAAGGTCCTGGCCTTCAGCGGCACCGAAGCGATCAGCACCCTCTACGGCATTCACATTGAACTGGTCAGCGAACACCCGGATTTCGATCTGGAAAGCTTGCTTGCCCGGCCCGCGTTTCTGCAGTTTGGCCACAACGGCGAAGGCATTCACGGGCATATCGAGGATGTGTTGGCGGGTGAGTCGGGCAAGCGTCTGACCCGCTACCACCTGACACTGGTGCCGGCGCTGCACTACTTGCAGTTCAGTCGTGATCAGCGGATTTTCCAGCAGCGTACGGTGCCGCAGATCATCGCGCAGGTGCTCAAGGGGCATGGCATTCAAGCGGATGCCTTCAGCTTTCATGTCGCGGCGAATCCGCCCCGTGATTACTGCACCCAGTACGGCGAATCCGATCTGGAGTTCATCCAGCGACTGTGCGCCGAGGACGGTATCGCCTGGCATCACCAGCACTCGGCGGACGGGCATCTGCTGGTCTTCACCGATGACCAGGTGTTTTTACCCAAGCTTGGCGCCACGCCCTATCGGCAGGACTCCGGCATGGTGGCCGAGCATCCGGTGGTCAGCCGTTTCAGCATTCGTACCGGCACCCGCACCAGCACGGTCGTGCGCCGCGACTATGACCTCAAGCGCCCGAGCCTGCTGGTCGAGAGTC